>JALZVC010000122.1 GCA_023301205.1 Flavobacteriaceae bacterium | reverse complement strand
GTAGATGGCTTAATGAAACTACGGGTAAAGTAGTTACTAGGGATTGGGATTTAGTAGCAAAAAGGAACTAGAATAACTAGTGAGTTTGATACTTTTTTTTAAAAGAGGTCTATAAGTAATAACGCTTCGAGCACAACACTTGTTGCTAATTTCTACGGTGTTAATCTTAGAAGTCTACAGAGACAGTACAAAGATTATTTGAGTGATTTTAAAGCGTGGGATCAAAAGAACCACGCAACAGACTGGCTATTGTTTGCCCAAAACTTAGGAACTCATTTATCTCTTGATAAGACTGCCTATTCTAATGGAGATTTATATACCATACTAACCAATAAAAAAGCTAAAGGAAAGAAAGGGGCTATCGTAGTAATGGTCAAAGGAACTAAAGCGGAGGCAGTTATAAAAATACTTCATAAAATACCTGTAAAAGAAAGGAAGAAAGTCAAGGAAGTAACACTAGATATGGCAGGAAATATGGGGCTCATCGTTAAAAAGTCATTCCCAAATGCCACCTTAGTCATAGACCGTTTTCACGTACAAAAATTGGCATTGGATGCACTACAAGAAATAAGAATCAAACATAGATGGGATGCAATTGATGCTGAAAACGATACCATAGAATACGCTAGAAATAAATCCTTAAAACATACCCCAAGCCTACTATCAAATGGAGATACGCTCAAACAACTATTAGCTAGAGGCAGGTATTTGTTATACAAATCAAGTAGTAAATGGACAGAAAATCAATCTAAAAGAGCAGAAGTTCTTTTTAAAAAATATCCAGACCTAGAAAAAGCATACAAATTGTGCCAAAACCTATCTTGGATATTTAATAATACCAAAGACAAAACAACAGCATTAATAAGACTTGCCAAGTGGGATGAAAAAGTAAGACAAGCTGAATTTAAAAGCTTCAATACTATCGCTAGAACTATGTCAATACATTATAAAAACATCTTAAACTACTTTGACAACAGAAGCACAAATGCATCAGCAGAATCTTTCAATGCTAAAATCAAAGCATTTAGAGCGCAATTTAGAGGGGTAAGGAACGTAGATTTTTTCTTATTTAGGCTTACTACAATTTTTGCATAATCCTAAAATCCCACAACTTTGTGACTTGATCCCTTGAGCCCCCAAACCCAAGACGTAAAACTGTGAATATAGGGTATAAAAAAAGATCTTCATAAATGAAGACCTTTAGTGGGCAATGAGGGATTCGAACCCCCGACCCCCTCGGTGTAAACGAGGTGCTCTGAACCAACTGAGCTAATTGCCCGCTTTGTTAGCGAGTGCAAATATAAGTTTGTTTTTAAAACCAACAAACATAAATTAAAAATAATTCAAATTATTTTAGCCACAGAAATTTAGTCATTACACCACTTCTGCCACAACAAAAGTACTTCCGCCTATAAACACCACATCTCCAGGTGTTGCGGCTTTTAGCGCAGCTCGATATGCACCTCGCACCGTTTTAAAACCCCTTCCTTTTAATCCTGCATCATTTGCAAAATTCACAACCTGTGTCACCGGCATAGCTCTAGGAATCTTAGGCTGCGTAAAATAATAAATAGCATCTTTAGGAAACATGGTAAGCAACAAGGATACATTCTTGTCAGTAACAAAACCTAAAACAATATGAAACTTTTGCTTAGACAGCTCTTGGAGCTGCTGTATCACAATTTTTAAACCTTCTTTATTATGGGCAGTATCGCAAATCACTAAAGGATTAGTCTTTAGCACTTGCCACCTCCCCATTAAGCCCGTATTATGAACTACTTGTGCAAGCCCACTCTTAATATCTGCTTCAGAAATTTTAAAAACATCATCATTAAGCTGCTGTAGAGCTACTCTAGCAGTACGTTGATTCGCTAACTGGTATTCTCCTTTTAAATCGCAAAGTAAAAATTCGAAACTATTCGTTTCGGCAAGAATAAGTGGTGCCTTTTTTTCTTTAGTAATCTTTTTGAAAACCGGTAACGTTTCCGAAGTATGCTCTCCTATTACTATTGGAACTTCTCTTTTAATAATCCCTGCTTTTTCTGCGGCTACTTTTTGCAATGTATCCCCTAAAAATTGGGTGTGATCTAAACCGATATTTGTAATCACAGCAACTTCTGGAGTGATTACATTAGTGCTATCAAGCCTTCCGCCTAAGCCTACCTCAATGATAGCAATATCCACTTTTTCATTCGCAAAATAATCGAATGCAAGACCTACCGTCATTTCAAAAAAGGACAATTGATTTTTTATAAAAAAGGACTGATGCTCTGTTACAAAAGAAGAAACACGACGTTTAGGAATCATCACTCCATTAATCTTAATACGTTCTCTAAAGTCTTTAAGGTGCGGTGAGGTATATAAACCCACTTTATAACCTGCTTCTTGTAAAACAGAAGCTAACATATGGCTCGTAGAACCTTTACCGTTAGTGCCGGCAACGTGGATGGATGGATATTTACTGTGTGGATTATCAAGGTAAGCAACTAACTTTTCGCTATTTGAAAGATCTGCTTTATACGCAGCTTTTCCTAAACGTTGATACATAGGAAGCTGCTCATACATCCATAAAAGCGTTTCTTTATAGGTCATTAGTAGTGTGAACAGCGCTTTTCAAACTTATTCTGAAAGCTTAAAGTTGTAGATAATTTTACCAATTTGTTTTGAAGGTGCTTCCTGGTCGGGATTGAATTTAGTAGCTAGAGCGTTCTCTTTTGCCTTATCTAAAAGGCATTTAGTGTTATTTACCGTTCCTCTTACTCCAGGTGTAGCTTTTACAACTTTTCCTGATTGATTAACTTCGATACTTACAACAACAACACCTTCTTCATTGCACTCTTGTGGCGCTCTTGGTTTATTTAATGATTTACGTCCTCCCAATAAGTAATTCCCGTCACCATCAAGCCCTTTTCCCGTACCGTAATAACTCTGTGCATTTGGGTCTCCATTAGGGTTTCCTTTATCCCCTGGACTATCATCATTCCCTTCTCCGCCTTTAGCAGTACCTTCACTCTTTGGGCCATTAATTAAATTGTCGAGCGCATTTGTAGTTGTTTTATCTGGCGTAGGTTCTGGTTCTTTAACAGGCTCTTTTTTTGGTTCCTCCTTTTTTACTGGAGTTTCTGTTTTTACGACTTCTTTCTCTTCCTTCTTAATAACCGGAGCATCTTCTGTGTCTTGTGTTACCACATCTTCTTTTACTTCTGGTTCTGGCTCTGCTATAGGCGGAGGTGTCGTTTCTTTAGGTGCAGATTTGATCGCTTCTGTAGGCTGAATATTCCCCTGACCTGTATCTGTTGTACCAAAATTTACGGCAATACCACTCTCGGGAGCTGGGTCTAAATAGGTCATCCCTACAAAAAACAACAATAGCAGCAATAACGCATACAGAATCACTGTAATGGTCATGCTTTTTCTTTTATGTTCTGTGTCTAATAATGACATACTTCTTTTTATTTGATTTTTCTTTTGAAATAAGCAGTTTGACCGCTATAAATATCTGGAAAAAATATGACCCCACTTTTATCATAATCCATATGGGTTTTCAACTTAAGATTATTATCATAGAATTCATATGTAGTAATTGAGTCTACACCTCTATCCACTACATCTCCATTTAGCCACGTATTCTTGTCTTCAATGTAATAAGTATCATTTTTGTACTCCCAAGTCCCTGTCCAGAAGTTTTCTTGTAATTTTTCACAATCACCAGTTTGTTTATTGGTTCTATGTCGTGTAAAAAGCAATAGTCCTTCATCAGTATATGAAAAAATGTTATTAGCAAAACATTCATCAACTGCATCTATTATTACTGTTCCATCTCTTTTATTATATTCATGCTTTACTATTACCCAATCACCAATCAATGGGTTAACTTCAATTTCAGTAAAACTAAATAGTGATATAGAAATGACTAATATCAAAAAAAGAGATTTATTTTTCATAACAGCATATTAATTAGGCCTTACAGCAAGGATTACTTTTATTTTGTTTTTATTTGCGATATCCATTACAAAAACAGCATCTTCTATAGGCACTCCTTCTTCTGCTCTCAATATTAGTGTAGGTTCTTCTTGTCCCGCTAATGCAGCTTTAATTTGACCTTCTAAACCCCTTTCTGATACCCGTTCTTTATTTACAAAGAACGCTCCATCTGCCGTGATACTTACACTTGCTTTCTGCACAGTCGTACTTTTACCGTTTGCCTTAGGTAATATTAAATCTAGCGCATCTGGCGTTACTGCACTTGGTATCAATAAAAAATATACCAATAACAGAAATACAATATCTGTCATGGAGCTCATAGAAAAATCAGGGCTTACTTTATTTCTTCCACGTAAGTTCATATGTTACGCAGGTTCGTTAAGTAAATCTAAGAAATCTACTGCTGTAGCTTCCATCTGGTGCACTATCTTGTCGGTCTTTACTACTAAATGGTTATACCCGATGTAAGCGATAATACCTACAATCAATCCAGCAACTGTTGTTGTCATTGCGGTATAAATACCTTCGGCTAGTAAACCCATTTCTGCTTGTCCACTACTTGTGGCTAGCGTATGGAAGGCCAATACCATACCAATTACCGTCCCTAAGAAACCAATCATAGGCGCAGCACCGGCTATAGTTGCAAGCACACTTACGTTCTTCTCTAGTTTATAAATTTCTAGTCGTCCAGCATTTTCAATGGCTGTATTAATATCTTCTAGAGGGCTTCCTATTCTACTTATCCCCTTTTCTGTTAATCGCGACACTGGACTATTTTGCTGTGCACATAACACTTTTGCACCTTGCAAATTTCCGCCGGCAACATTATCCCTAATCTGATTCATAAAATTAGCATCATATTTTGACGCTGCTTTTATGGCAAATAATCGCTCAAAATAGACGTACAATGCTACAAAAAGTAGAATTGCAAGCGTACCAATTATAATTATCCCTCCGGTCCCACCGCCAATAATCAAGTCAATTATTGAGAGTGTTTTTTCGGTTACTTCAGGTTCTAATTGTTCAGCGGTTTCTGCACCGTCTTGAATAAAGAAGTTTAGCATAAATAGTGTTATTTTAAGATATAACGAGTTATCGTTTTTAAAATTGTTTAAATTTACTGTAGCTTATGTTTACGCTAAGCAAATACGTTTTCTATGTTTTAATTTATAAAAAATACATCACACAAGCCAGACCCACTAATGTAAGAACGATTGTATAAGGAAAAGCCATTTTGGCCATTTTCCCGTAGGACAAATTAATTACTGGTGCTAGCGATGAAGTCAATAGAAACAGGAATGCTGCTTGACCATTAGGCGTGGCGACACTAGGTAAATTAGTACCTGTATTAATGGCTATGGCCAAATTCTCATAGGTTTCTCTTGTAATAGTCCCTGCTTTATATGCCGCCTCCACTTCTCCTATATACACGGTGGCAACAAATACATTATCTGATATCATACTCAACACTCCATTTGCTAGATAAAATATAGCGGGTTGGTTTCCCGGATCTTGCTCTAATGCCCAATTAATAATAGGTTTAAATAAATGTTGATCGTGTATCATCGCAACAATAACGAAAAACACTACTAGTAATCCTGTAAATGGTAACGCCTCTTCAAAAGCTTTACCTATAGAATGTTCGTCAATAATACCTATAAAGGCGGTTTGAACTACAATTAATGCTAATCCTATTAAACCTACAGGGGCAATATGTAATGCTAAACCAGTTATCAATAATATGGCTGAGATTGCTTGTACTATTAGGGCGTATTTCTCTTTAGCTGTTCGCTCTGCATCTCTTTTTTCCATCCACCCATCTATAATCTGTCTTACTACGGGTGGCATTTTTTGACCAAAACCAAAAATATTAGTCGTCTCCAATAGCACTGTCGTTAACAAACCTGCAAAAAATACTGGAATGGTAATCGGTGCCATTTTTAAGAAGAATTCTACAAAATCCCATTCCATTTTACTCCCTATTAATAAGTTTTGTGGTTCACCTACTATAGTGGACACACCTCCTAATGCAGTACCTACAACACCATGCATTACTAAACTTCTTAAGAAAGAGCGAAACTCTTCTAGTGTCTCACCACTTAACTGTTTTCTATCTAAGGTATTATCGTGATCCAAATCTAGATCACTAGAATGTATTTTATGATATACATTATACAAACCTAGACCAACACTTATAAGAACCGCCGTTACTGTTAAGGCATCAAGAAACGCTGACAATAACGCACTAATAGTTAAAAACAGAAGAGACAGAAGAAGTTTAGATCTGCACTTACTAAACAATTTAACAAAAATGTACATTAGTAATGGCTTCATAAAATAGATTCCAGCTACCATAAATACAAGTAATAAAATCACTTCTAGGTTTTGAGAAATCTCAAAATACACTCCGTGATCCACCCCAGGTGCTCCTGGACTCGTGAGACCAAGCGCTAAGACTTGAATAGCTAGAAGCCCTCCAGATTGCAATGGATAACATTTTAACGCCATCGCCAAGCAAAAGATAAACTCTGCTATAAAAATCCACCCCATAATTGTCCCGTCAAGAACAAAATATGCCGCAACATTGAATACTAAGAAAAATAATATGGTCGACTTGAACCAAGATGGGCTATTACCTAAAAAATATTTATACATTATACTAATTGTTTTAACGCAATCTCAAATGCGGTTTTACTTATGTTTGTTTTACTATTGTTCCTCTCAAATGTATTTTTAATAGCATTCTTGATAGTCATAGACGTATCATTAAAAATAGCCTCATCTGTCATTTGCACTTTACGCTCCATAAAGTATGCAAACACACGCGCCATACCGCAGTTACTTATAAAATCTGGAATTAAACTTACACGCTCATCTGTGTATTCCATAATACTCCCAAAGAAAATCTCTTTATCAGCAAAAGGCACATTAGCGCCACAACTAATAACCTCAAGACCTGTATCTATCATTTTAGAGATTTGCTCTTTTGTTATCAATCTTGATGCCGCACAAGGTGCAAATATCTCACACTCTAAGTTCCAGATCTTCTCGTTGATTTCTTCAAAAGGAATCATATTTTCTGCTACCAGTGTATTTCCATTTTTAGTGTGATACAGATTTGTAATTTCTTCAAAAGAGAAACCATCTGGATTGATAACTCCACCTACACGGTCAATTATACCAACAACTTTAGCACCCATTTGCGCTAAGTAAAATGCTGCGGCTGCGCCTACGTTTCCAAAACCTTGGACGATCGCTTTCTTGCCTTGCACGTTTCCGCCGTAAATATCATAATAATGACGTACTGCTTCTGCCACACCATAACCCGTAATCATATCTGCTACCGTGTACTTTCGCGATACATCTGGCGAGTACGTTGTATTCTCAATCACCTTGATAACTCCTTGACGTAGTTGACCAATACGATTAATTTTATCTGCTTCTGTAGGTGTAAAATGCCCGTTAAAAACTCCTTCTTGCGGGTGCCAAACACCGCTTTGCTCTGTAATTGGGATTACTTCGTGAATCTCGTCTACATTTAAATCACCACCTGTACCGTAATATGATTTTAACAGTGGAGAAACTGCTTTGTACCATCGTTCTAAAACACCTCTTTTACGAGGATCATTAGGATTAAAGTTAATCCCAGACTTTGCGCCACCTATTGCCGGGCCAGAGACTGTAAATTTAACTTCCATTGTTTTTGCAAGAGAAAGCACTTCATTTTCATTGAGTCCTACACGCATTCTTGTTCCTCCACCTGCTGCGCCACCTCTTAATGAGTTGATGACTGTCCATCCTTCTGCTTCTGTTTCTGGGTCATTCCAGTGAAAAACTATTTCTGGAGTTTTATCTTCGTATTTTTTTAGTAATTCTTTCATACTTATGCCCCGCGATAAACGGGATATCTTTTAAAATAATGTCAATAAATTTTGTTTTTTTGCTTGCGCGAAAATGTTCCGCATTGAAGCCTGCTATTAAAATCTATTGTGAAGCTATAACTGATTCATCAAAGAAGGATTTTTAATGGTTGGTCGTCTAATTAATTGTATGTCTGTAGCCCAATTCATAAGCTGATGTTGATAACTCTAAGCAAAACTTACGAAGCACTAGAGCAAATATAATTAAATGGATATGTGTTTCTATTTCTTTTTAGTAAAATTTATAATACTGATATTCACAATTTTATTTCAAACAAAAAGCAGCAATAAAAATTTTACCTTGCATTTCTAATTTTCCTTTTATTGAATTTTGAATCTGTTTATTTAGCCCATTCCTCACTCGTTTATAACGTGGCGCTTCAGTACGTTCAAAATAAAGAGGATGCCGAAGAGATAACACAAGATGTATTTATAAAAGTACACGATAAGCATAAAGATTTTAAAGGAGATTCTGCCTTAAAAACCTGGATTTATAGAATTACAATAAACACATCATTAGACTATATAAAAGCAAAAAACAGAAAAAAGAGAGCGGCTTTTAAAAATAGAGATGATCATGCACTAGAATTTATAACCGACTTTAATCACCCTGGGGTAGCGTTAGAAAACAAAGAGGCTATGGCAAAGTTGTTTGCTGCAATAGAACAATTACCAGAAAATCAAAGAACCACACTTATTTTACTAAAAGTAGAAGACCTTTCTCAAAAAGAAGTTGCCAAAATCTTAGACAAATCGCCTAAAGCGATAGAATCTATATTTACGAGAGCAAAAGCGAACTTGAAAAAAATTATCGCAGACAGCGAAGGTTTATGAAACAAAAGACGTCTAATATACAAATGGAAAAGCCAGAAAATTTATTACAAACCATACAACAGGTACAACCAGACCCTAAGCTGTATACGGCTATAAAACAACGAGTTAAAAATCGCGAACTTGAAACTACTCCTTGGAGTATATTAAAAATAGCAGCTATTCTTTGTGGAATACTTTTATGCGCAGAAGCATACATTATTGCAACGCCAGCGACAGCAGATTTTGATAACGAGTTAGCACTGGTTTCTGTTAACTCAAATACATTATACGATGACAACGAATAGAAAACTTACCATAGGTATTATAGGACTTCTTGTTATTAATCTCATTGTTGTGAGTTTTTTGATTACAGGTCACAAAAAGGGCGGTGATAGAAAGAATAGCACACGTCATAATCCAGCACAAATTATCATAAAAAAACTTGATTTTAATGAATCTCAAGTAGCCTCACTTAACACCTTAAAAGAAAGCCACAAGAAAAATGTGCATTCTAAAGACGAAGAAATTAGAGCAATTAAAAAAACTATTTTCAACTCTTTAGGTGACCAAACTTCTGTAAATATAGATTCATTGAGCTCAATGATAGGAGCTATACAAGAAGATATTGAAGTAGCACATTACGAACACTTTTTAAGAATAAAGGCTCTCTGTAACGAAGATCAATTACCTAAGTTTACTGAACTTAGTAAAGAACTTTCAAAAATATTTAATAGAAAAAAAGGACACACTTCTAGAAAAAAGTAAATTGATTACCTTAATCCCTTTTGTAGTTTTGCGATTGCGTTAAAGGTAGTTTTATATTTTCTTTGGTTGGGTTTTGTGAGGTATGCACCTTCTTCCATAAGCTCTTCTAAGAGACTAACGGCATCTTTTTTTTTGTCGTTATCTATTAAAAACTGGGCAAGAACTAACCGCTCTTCATAATTAGAATAGCGCTTGTTTATTCTCTTAAAAAGCATTTCTGCTTTTACTGCATCTCCTGTTTTTGCGTAAGCCAATCCATAATACATGGTGTTATTTGTAGCGTAAAAGTCTGGATGATAATCAATTAACTACGCCGCCGTAATTACATCTTCATATAATTCATTCTTAAACAAAGCTTCAATCAATCTCGTATTTCCGTAGAAATCTTTTGCGTCTTGTCCTCTTAGTGCAAAGCTGTATTGCTCAATAGCATTAGGAAACTCTTTAGACGCTAAATACCCATCTCCTAAGTTTATACGACTTTGAAAGGTGTCTGAAAATGCAACTTTCCTCTCCAGGTCCTTAATCCGTTTTGTTGGATTGAGTACCGTGACAACTTC
>JALZVC010000121.1 GCA_023301205.1 Flavobacteriaceae bacterium | reverse complement strand
CTGAAGGAACAAATTTGATTCAAGATAACAGGAACCTTATTGTAATAACCCCAGAACAACTTCTGTACAAATCTAAAAAAAGTACAGATTTTAAACCCCTTGCCATTCAAGAAATACTGAAGGTTAACTTGCAGCTTCGACAAGATTTACTGTATATTTATAACGGCGAAGAATTAACCTCCTTTAGCCTTAATCAACCAAAGAAGTAATAGTATGCACGTTGCCATAGCTGGAAATATAGGGTCTGGAAAAACCACCTTAACTCGATTATTATCAAAACACTATAAGTGGAAAGCTCAATACGAAGAGGTTGAGGACAACCCTTATCTAGATGACTTTTACAACTCCATGGAGCGTTGGTCTTTTAACCTTCAAATTTACTTTTTAAACAGTCGTTTTAGACAAATAGTAGAAATTAGAGAGAAAGGTAAAAAAGTAATACAGGACAGAACTATTTATGAAGATGCCTATATTTTTGCACCTAATCTTCACGCGATGGGCTTAATGACTAATCGTGATTACGAAAATTACAAATCGCTTTTCGATCTTATGGAAAGTGTTACAAAAGGCCCAGATCTACTTATCTATCTACGCAGTTCTATCCCTAACCTTGTAAGCCAGATACATAAACGTGGTAGAGAATACGAGAATAGCATCAGTATTGATTACTTAAGCCGTCTTAACGAACGTTATGAGGCTTGGATTACCACTTATAACAAAGGAAATCTTATAATCCTTGATGTTGACCAGCTTAATTTTGTAGACAACCCGGAACATCTGGGTAATATCATTACTAAAATTGATGCAGAGATTAATGGTTTGTTTTAAAATAACAGTAAACCACAATACAATCACCTCCACTCAACTAACTACTAGTATTTTAAGGCTTAGAAGCAACCTTTTTCAAGCACTTTGACTCAGCTTTGACAAGGATATTTTTTTATTTTTTAAAAAAAATATCCTTTAAAAAATTGAAGTACATATCTAATTATCACACTAAGAATAGTTTCATAAAAAATAAAGTCCCGCTAATTATAGCAGGACTTTAAGACAAATAATATGTACTACTATAAGTTAGTTACTGACAGTAATCTTTGCTTTCTCAAAAGCTGATAACTGTGCTTCAACCTCAGCTTCTGTACCTTCAAAAAGATTTTTTGTTTTTGAAGCCTTTCCGTTAACAGTAGTTTCTGTAATTACTGTCGCATAAGAATCTCCTCCATTTTTGTTGATATCAACGCTTACAATTTTGGTTACGCCCTCTGTAACTTCCATTTTGTTTCCGTCAGCATCAATCATCATCATTTCTTGACTATCGTGATTCATTCCTATTTCCGAAGCACTTTCTGCATGACCACCTAAGATAGGCGCAATTACAAGACCAATAAGACACGTCAATTTAATTAAGATGTTCATTGAAGGACCAGAAGTATCTTTAAATGGATCTCCTACTGTATCTCCAGTAATCGCTGCTTCGTGCGCGTCAGATCCTTTGTGCGTCATTACACCATTAATCATAACACCTGCTTCAAAAGATTTTTTAGCGTTATCCCAAGCACCACCTGCGTTGTTCTGGAAAATAGCCCATAAAACACCTGATACCGTTACACCTGCCATATAACCACCAAGCATTTCGGCAATCATTAAGTTATCCATTCCAAAAATCATAGGGACAAATGCAATCACTAAAGGAAAACCTATAGTTAATAATCCTGGCAACATCATTTCTTTTAAAGAAGCTTCTGTTGAGATTGCAACACATTTATCATATTCTGGTTTTCCAGTACCTTCCATAATTCCTGGAATTTCTTTAAACTGACGTCTTACTTCATAAACCATTTCCATTGCAGCTTTACCTACAGCATTCATTGCTAAAGCAGAGAATACTACTGGCACCATACCACCAACAAATAACATTGCTAAAACTGGCGCTTTAAAGATGTTAATACCATCAATACCTGTAAAGGTTACATACGCAGCAAATAATGCTAATGATGTAAGTGCGGCAGATGCAATTGCAAATCCTTTTCCTGTTGCTGCAGTTGTATTACCAACTGAATCTAATATATCTGTACGCTCTCTTACAATAGGATCCTGCTCGCTCATCTCTGCAATACCCCCTGCATTATCTGCAATAGGACCAAAAGCATCAATAGCTAATTGCATTGCTGTAGTAGCCATCATCGCTGATGCTGCCATAGCAACTCCGTAAAATCCTGCAAAAGCATAAGAAGACCAAATTGCAGCTGCAAATAAAATTACTGTTGGAAAAGTAGAAATCATACCTGTCGCTAAACCTGCAATAATGTTTGTCCCTGCACCTGTAGCAGATTTTTGAACAATATTTAAAATTGGTTTTTTACCTAATCCTGTATAGTACTCAGTTACTGAAGATATTACTGCCCCTACAACTAAACCAACTAAGGTTGCATAAAACACACGTAATGCCGAAATGTCTTTTAATACATTTCCGTTAGACTCAAAAAAGTTCATTTTCATTGTATCTGGCAACATCCAAGTACACAAGAAAAAACAAGATATTGCTACTAAAATAATAGAAAACCAGTTTCCTTTATTTAAAGCTCCCATTACTTGAGACTCTTTTGCATCATTACTTTTAATACTCACTAGCATTGTACCAAGCATAGATATAATGATTCCAATACCTGCAATAGACATTGGCAATAATATTGGTCCTATTTTACCAAAACCTTCAAATATTGAAATATCATTTACATCTAAAATATAGTTACCTAAAACCATTGCCGCTAAAACTGTTGCAACATAAGACCCAAATAAATCTGCACCCATACCAGCAACATCACCTACATTATCACCTACGTTATCTGCAATTGTAGCAGGGTTACGAGGATCATCTTCTGGAATACCTGCTTCTACTTTACCTACTAAATCTGCACCAACATCTGCTGCTTTCGTATAGATACCTCCACCTACACGCGCAAACAATGCAATAGATTCAGCTCCTAAAGAGAAACCAGCTAACGTTTCTAATATCTTAGTCATGTCTGTTGTGTTAGTCCAACCGTCAGGCATAAAGATGTTAATAAACACAATAAAGAAAACTGTTAAACCAAGTACAGCTAAACCAGCAACACCTAATCCCATTACTGTACCACCACCAAAAGATACTTTTAGTGCTTGTGGCAAACTTGTTCTAGCTGCTTGTGTTGTTCTAACATTCGTCTTAGTCGCTATTTTCATACCCATATTCCCTGCTAATGCAGAAAAAATAGCTCCGAAAATAAAAGCAACAACAATTAATACACTTGTAGATTCTACTACTTGAGACACTATCGCTAATAAAATACTTGCGACTACAACAAAAATTGCCAGTAATTTATACTCTGCTTTTAAAAATGCCAGAGCACCTTCGTAAATGTGGCTGGATATTTCAGCCATTTTACCATCACCTGCATCTTGCTTTAATACCCAAGACCTCTTTATCCACATGTAAGCCAAACCAACTAAGGCAGCTACTATTGGCATATAAATCATTATTGATTCCATATATATTTTGATTTGTTAATTAAGTCGCCAAAAGTATGAAATTATGCCCAATAATAAAACCCTGTCAATATTGCTTTGACAGGGCTCTTTAAATCTTGATTTTTAGAGACTAAATCGTAAAACTTCCTTTTACTTTATGCTCGCTTTTTTCATAACGCTCTATACAAGCGTGCCATATATCATATGCCTCTTTTGAGTCTCCCCAACCTCCTACATCAACTTTCTTTTTCTCTAGATCTTTATACACTTGAAAAAAGTGCGTTATCTCCTTAATTCTGTGTGGGTTTAAATCTGCGACATCATTATACATATTCCAGATTGGATCTGTAACTGGCACACATATTATTTTTTCATCTTGCCCTTTTTCATCTGCCATGTGAAAGACACCTATAGGCTTCACTTCCATCACACACATAGGGAATGTAGGTTCCGTACCTAGGACTAACACATCTAATGGATCTCCATCTAAGGCTAAGGTTTCAGGTATAAAACCATAATCTCCAGGATACATCATAGAAGAAAATAACATACGATCAAAACGTATCTTGTGTAGGTCAAAATCGTATTCGTATTTGTTACGACTTCCTTTTGGTATTTCGATTAGCACATCGAAAGTTTTTTTTGCTGTTGGGCTCATAATCATCTTATTTTCGGGGTGCAAAAATACTACAATTTGCTAGTGTACACTTTAATTTAACAAAGTTTAAATAGAAAATAGCGTTTCCGAAGAAAAGAGTTTAATGTTTTAAAAAGAAAAGGAAAAAGCTCCAGTAACACCAAATTTTCGGGCATCTGGGTTTTCGATTTCGTTTAGATGATTTCCGCGGAAATTAAAATCTAACCGAAACACTTTAAAGATATTACCTATACCCAAAGAATACTCGTAATACACATCATCTGGCGCACGCAATGTTTGCACATCTGGCCCATTTAATGCAATACTCTCATCGCTAATATCACCATAAACAGCTCTAAAGGAAATAATTTCTCTTAAGTTTAATTTTCTGAGCAAAGGGATACGTGAAAAAATACGTCCTCCAAAATTGTGCTGCAAGTGTAATGTTGCGTATTCATCACTCACAAACTCAAAAAAATCTAACTGTGAAAAAGTGTTATAAATAGTGAAAATCGTTTGGTTACCGGGAATAGGACTTAACAACCCTAACGGAACTGGATCAAAGTTTTTACCAACCTCTATAGTAGAGAATAGTGTCCCTACTCCTCCTATATTCCAGGGTTGTGTGTATAATGCCTGTAATTTATTAAATTTAAAATTTCCATTTAGAAAACCATCAAAACCTCTAGTATATCCTAAAAAGAACGTAGGAAAAGCGAACTCATTTACTAATATTTGTTCTACTCCATAGCCAGAAACCTTGCGACCAGGTGAATACTTTAAAGACAAGCTAACTTCTGGTTGCCTTATAACATCTCTAAGAATACCATCTTCATCGAAGTAATCTAATGAAAAGGTTCTCGTAGCAGACTGTAATGTACGATAAGTCCCATCCAATCTAACCTCAAGATTCTTTGAAGGCTCTAACGACACTCCTACAGAAGTCAAATTTACACGTGTTAATTTGTCATTAGCCCCAACAG
Organism: Flavobacteriaceae bacterium; assembly: GCA_023301205.1. Taxonomy (GTDB): domain Bacteria; phylum Bacteroidota; class Bacteroidia; order Flavobacteriales; family Flavobacteriaceae; genus Patiriisocius. Next base: position 1,728 of record JALZVC010000121.1, on the reverse strand, counting down.
AAACTAAAGAAGACGATGCTAAATTTCTCCCTAACACGTCATTACTTACCGTTAAACTTGCTCCCGTTTGCTCTGTATCTTTCCTATTACCGGCATACAAGGTGAGCCTACTAGCCCTATCTAATAATATTTTCCCAGAAACACCGTACTTAAAACGCTGATCTCTTAGCCCATAAGCACCAAATACTTCAAGACGCCAAGGGTCGTTTTGCCCAAAATAAGTTCTACCACCTAAACGGAAACGTAAACCTTCTGCCTCATTATATCCAAAAATGGAAAATATGGGGCCTACATCTAGATGTATGGATTCTACTAAATAATATTGAGATACTAGCGTTGCTCCCACATCATACAGCAATTTAAATTTAGGTACTGTTTTTAATGTATCAAGCATTTTATAAACCCCCTCTTCATCTTTGCTTAGTTTTTCTAAGCGACGTTCTTCCCAGAATTCATCATCTCTGTTATACACTTCAAACTCATAGGGATCTATCTGCTTTTTATAAAATGATTTCTCCTTTGGAATGTCAAACTTATAATTATCATACAAAGTAGTCCTTTTTCCATAAACACCCTTTGCGTCTTCTTTCTTCTTCAGGCTAAAATCACTTAAAAAATAATCTCGCGTAATTAAGAAAATAGAATCGTTTAACACATCAAATTCTTGCTCAATATAAACCTCACGCACCCAATTAAGGTTAGCGCTTTTTGAAGCTTGCATATTAATTTCCTTGATAGCCCAAGTAGAGTCATTTACCCAAAAATCCCCTTTAAACGTAAGTTCGTTTTTACGGCGGGGATAATACACGATATTATAACACCATTTGTCTTTTCTAAAAGCACTATCTTGTAGCACGTAATTATAGACGTCTACTCCTGTTTTAGATAGTGGACTCGTAAAAGCTTTATCGAAGAATTTTAAATAATTATCATATACATCATAATCACTGTATAGGTCTTTTACAAGCGCAATCAATGTTTGGTTGTTACTAAAACCAGAATTCTTGTTTCCTTCTAGAATTTCCTTTTCTTCTTTAATAATATTGTCGCCATATACTTTAGAAGAAGCTTCGTTAACGAAAATAGGAAGATAACTATTTCCTGTAATTCTTGAAGTATCTATTTGCTCAAATATAAATTCCATCCCTTTAAACACCTTACTTTTAATAAGTGCACTGTCAATGGTATTTAAGTCAAATTCTAACTTCTCGTATTTGTTGTAGGCGTATTGATCAAATTTTTTAACCCCGTTATCACGGCGGTTCTCCCATATTTTTTTAAGAATATCAATGGCAGGATTGTTCTTTTTATCGGTCTTACCCGAATATATTTGCACAGTACCTAATGAAGATAATTCTTCGACTAGAATAATTTCTAGTTTATATGTGATTTTTTCTAAAATAGGAATCTCTTTCGTTTCATAGCCTAAAAACGAAATCACCAGTGTGTCATAATCAGACTCACTCTCTATATAAAATCGTCCCTCTTCATTGGTAATTGTACCCTCATTACTATCTTTAAAGATTACATTTGCAAAAGGAACCGAAAGTCCGGTTTCATCAAGGACGACACCGCTCACCTTCGTTTGCGAAAAGGCAAATGCTGTAATCATTACAGAAATAAGAAATGAAATTTTCTTCATAAACAATTCAAGTTACCTCGACCCCTAAGGTCGAAATATAAAAATACAAATTACGCCAAAATTAAAACCGCACACAACCTATTTTA
>JALZVC010000120.1 GCA_023301205.1 Flavobacteriaceae bacterium | reverse complement strand
CCAGTTGTTAACGAGCTTACAATCAAATCTGCTTCAGTTATTGATAACGTAACTATCTATGATGTATTAGGAAAAGAAGTATTATCTGTTAATCCAGATGCTATCTCTCCTTCTGTAGATATGAGCGCACTTTCTTCTGGAGCTTACTTAGTTAATATCACTATTGGTAATGCTACTAAGACTGTAAAAGTTCTTAAGTAATAGCATATTCTTTAAAAAGTTAAAGGCTTCTCCATTAAGAGAAGCCTTTTTTTTATCTTTACATTTTAACACAAAATCTTATTATGAAAAAATTAATCCTTACCCTTTGCTGTTTTTCATTACTCTCTTGCGCAGAGTTACAACAAGTAGTTAATAATTTACCAGCTGGAGGTGGTCTTGACCAAGTAACTATAGGCAACGGTCTGCGAGAAGCACTAGATTTAGGTATTGATAAGCAAGTAACAAAACTCACCCAGAAAGATGGTTTTTATAAAAATCAACTGGTAAAAATCTTATTACCGGCAGAACTACAAAAAGTAGATAAAACCCTAAGAGGCATTGGCTTAGGAGGTCTAGCTGACCAAGGATTATTGGCGCTAAACAGAGCTGCAGAAGATGCCGTAAAAGGGTCAACACCTATCTTTGTAAATGCCGTTAAAGACATTTCATTTAATGATGCTAAAAACATCTTGTTAGGGCCTGAAAATTCTGCAACGACCTACCTTGAAAACAAAACAAGTACGGCGCTTTATAACCAATTTAATCCTGCCATAAAAAATTCTTTTTCTAAGGTGGGAGCAGATCAAGTATGGTCTACTATTATTACAAAATATAATGCTATCCCGCTTACAAATAACGTGAATCCAGACCTGACTGATTACGTAACTCAACAAGCATTAAAAGGAGTATTTACAATGATAGGCATAGAGGAGAAACAAATACGTACTAAAGTTTCTTCAAGAAGCACAGCATTACTAAAGCAGGTTTTCGCTTTACAAGATTAATTTAGGCTTTACTTAACAAGTATTAACGCGGCTTTAATAGCTCTTCAGTATTTACAGTTTTACTTTTGTAGAATGAAAAATGCTTTAGTTATGAAATTCACTATCAAAAAAAAATCGAAGGAAGAGCAGTTACAAAAACAGTATTCTGACCTTATGAAAAAGTCCTTCAAAAAAGCTTTGAAAGACAAAGAGCAGAGTGATTTGTTAAAAGAAAAAGCAGAAGAAATATTTAAAAAAATATCTGATTTGAAAAGTGCTTAATCAAGCTTAAGTCTTGAGAAGTAGTCAAAGGCATCTAATAGCCTAGAACCGTACCAACTAAAATATTCCCCATCCACTAAATGCACTGGCTTACCTAGTGCATTTTTTAATGCATCAACATCCTTGTTCTTGAAAGGATAAGGCTCACTACTTAAGAGTATAGTATCTGCTACTTTTAGTTCTGTTAGGACTATTTCTGGGTATCTTCCGGGTTTTATTTTACATATATTCTCAAAGCCATTTAATGACAATAAATAATCAATAAAAGTATCTTGACCGGCAGCCATATATGGATCTTTCCAGATTAAATAAGCAACTTTTAGTTTAGCCTTTTTCTTTAAGAGTGCTTTAAATTTATCTTGGGCAGCATTAATTTTTTCAACCAAGCGGATTGATTTTTCGCGGACATCTAACAATGCACCCAATAGCACTATCATCTCATTATTACTAGCTACATCTTTAACATCACTCACCCAAACAGTAGCAATTTTCTCGCAAGACTCTACTATTTCTTTGGTATTCTCTTCCTTATTACAAATGATTAAATCTGGTTGTAGCGCAGCAATTTTACCTAGATGTATTGTTTTAGTACCCCCCACTACTGTAGTGTTTTTTCTTAAGTTCTTGGGGTGAACACAAAATTTAGTGACACCAACCACACTATCGGTTAGCCCCAAATCTATTAGTAACTCCGTTTGAGATGGCACAAGGGATACTATCCGTTTTGGCGTTTCAGAAAAAGTAAGTATTCTATGTAGTTGATCCTTAACGATCATTTAAAATAACCTCCATTTGTGATTGCAAATCAAGTGCAGCAGCTGCAGCGGCTTGATCAAAGTCACTCCCATTAGAAGCATAAATTATACCTCGAGAAGAATTAACTAAAAGACCAACATTATCTACCATCCCGTATGTACAGACATCTTTAAGATTTCCCCCTTGCGCACCAACACCTGGCACTAACAGAAAACTAGTAGGAACAATTTTTCTAATTTCTTTAAAATATTCGGCTTTAGTAGCCCCGACTACGTACATTAAATTATGTGCATTAGCCCATTGCGTAGAAGTCTCTAAAACAGACTTATATATCTCTTTCCCTTCAGAAACTTTCACTTGAAAATCAAAAGCTCCTTGATTTGAAGTAAGCGCTAAAAGTATAGTATGCTTATTCTCAAAAGCTAAAAATGGCTCTACAGAATCTTTACCCATATATGGCGCAACCGTAACAGAATCGAATGCTAAATCTTCAAAAAAGGCTTTTGCATACATCGTAGAAGTATTACCTATATCTCCTCGCTTTGCATCTGCAATCGTAAAAATTTCCGGGTAATTTACATTAAGGTATTGTATTGTTTTTTCTAATGACTGCCATCCCTTTATCCCATAAGCTTCATAAAAAGCAGTGTTGGGCTTATAAGCTACAGCCAGATGGTGTGTAGCATCAATAATCGCCTTGTTAAAACTAAAAATAGGATCTTCTTCTAGGAGTAAATGCGCTGGTATTTTAGTAATATCCACATCTAGTCCGATACAGAGAAAGGATTTCTTTTTTTCTATTTGCGCAACTAGGTTTTTTGTTGTCATTATTCTTAATTAAAATGCGTCTCCAGATTCCTTGAGACGTTCTGTATTATCAACTAATTGAAGTTCATCAATAATCTTCTGGATATCTCCATCAATAATATTTCCTAAATCGTAAAGTGTTAAGTTAATACGGTGATCTGTAACTCGTCCTTGAGAGTAATTATACGTTCTAATCTTTGCACTACGATCCCCACTAGTAACTTGAGAACCTCTTTTTAAAGCATCTTCAGCTTGCTTTTTTGCTAGCTCTAGATCATATAAACGAGAGCGAAGCACTTTAAATGCTTTCTCTTTGTTCTTATGTTGCGATTTTTGATCTTGACATTGCGCAACAAGCCCAGTTGGCGTGTGCGTTAATCGCACGGCAGAATAGGTTGTATTTACAGACTGACCTCCAGGTCCAGAAGAACAGAAAAAATCTATTCTAACGTCTTTCATTTCTATTTGCACATCAAATTCTTCTGCTTCCGGAAAAACCATCACGGTAGCAGCACTAGTATGCACACGACCTTGCGTTTCTGTTTGCGGCACACGTTGCACGCGATGCACTCCGGCTTCAAATTTTAACGTACCATATACGTCAGCTCCCTCCACTTCTATCTGGATGGCTTTATACCCACCACTTGTACCTTCACTAAAATCTACAACATTTGTTTTCCAACCTTTACTCTCACAATATTTAGTGTACATACGGTGTAAATCTCCCGCAAAAATACTTGCTTCATCTCCACCTGTTCCAGCTTTGATTTCCATCACTGCATTCTTTGCATCCTCTGGATCTTTAGGGATTAACATGAATTTTATTTCTTCTTCTAAAACCTGAATTGTAGATTTAGCCTCGTCCATCTGCATTTTTGCCATCTCTACCATATCTGCGTCACTACCATCTGCAAGAATCTCTTCTGCCTCTGCAATTCGTTCTGTCGCCATAAGATAAGCCTCACGCTTTTTCATCAAAGCATTCAAATCCTTATATTCTTTAGTGAGTTGAATGTATTGCTTCTGGTCACTAATGATATCTGGCTGAATGATTAAATCGCTCACCTCATCAAATCTATTCTTTACTATCTGGAGTTTTTCTAACATATTAGAAGTTGTTCGGTTTTATTGAAGTGTTACAAATTTACAATAATTTAGTATGAAAAAAATGAGCATTTTAAATAGGTCACAGAAGTTTTTATTTACTTCGGAAATAGGAATTATTTCAAATTTCTGAAGTAATTAATATTAGCCTAAAATTAGTTACACTTTAGCTTAAGTCCTTAATACTTAAAGGTACCAAACTTACTTTTTATGGTAAGTTCTTTTTTATCTGATTGCGCTACACGACCAATAATTTTTGCGGCTACACCAAAAGATTGTGAAATCTCAATTACCTCTTGTGCAATTACTTCTGGAAGGTAGAGTTCCATACGATGGCCCATATTAAATACTTGGTACATTTCTTTCCAGTCTGTACCGCTTTGATTCTGTATTAATTGAAACAATGGTGGCAGCTCAAAAAGATTATCCTTAATAATATGAAGACTATCAATAAAATGAAGAATTTTAGTTTGTGCACCTCCACTGCAATGCACCATTCCATGTATGTTTTTGTTGGTAAACTTATCTAAAATAGCCTTAATAATAGGTGCATACGTCCTTGTTGGAGATAGCACTAATTTACCCGCATTTAAAGGAGAGCCTTCTACCGGGTCTGTTAGATTCATAGCGCCAGAATACACTAAATCTTCAGGTACTGCGTGATCATAACTTTCAGGATATTTTGAAGCTAGCACATTTCCGAAGACATCGTGACGTGCGCTTGTTAATCCGTTACTCCCCATCCCACCGTTGTATTCCTTCTCATAATTGGCTTGCCCATAAGATGACAAACCTACAATAACGTCGCCTGGTCTTATATTTGCGTTATCAATAACATCGCTACGTTTCATACGCGCAGTGACCGTACTATCTACAATAATTGTTCGCACTAAATCACCTACATCTGCTGTCTCACCGCCTGTAGAATGAATTTTTACACCATAAGACGCTAAATCTTGTAATAGTTCTTCTGTACCATTAATGATTGCCGATAAAACTTCGCCAGTAATCAAGTTTTTATTGCGACCTATTGTAGAAGAAAGTGTAATATTATCTACAGCACCTACGCATAGAAGATCGTCTATATTCATTATAAGTGCGTCTTGTGCAATTCCTTTCCAGACCGATAAATCTCCTGTTTCTTTCCAGTACATATAGGCCAATGAAGATTTAGTACCCGCGCCATCTGCGTGCATAATCAAGCAGTATTCATCGTCTCCGGTTAAATAATCTGGCACTACCTTGCAGAAGGCTTTAGGGAACAACCCCTTGTCTACATTTTTAATTGCATTGTGCACATCTTCTTTTCCTGCTGAAACACCTCGCTGGGCATATCTCTTTGAAACATCTTGACTCATGAAGTGAAAAATTATACCGCAAAAATACGTATTAAAAAAAGCCCACCAAAGTGGACTTAATTAATATTATGCTGTCAAATTTTATTCCCAGTCTGGCATTGAAGTATTGTCGAATAATAAATCAAAATTCTCGTTAGCTCCTGAAATCTCATGAATTAGAACAGAAGTACTCGCCCCAGCAGAAACTCCCCTTCTCGAGAATATTACACTATTCTCATTTGGTGTGAAACTAGGGTCTACATCGTTAAAACCATCAGTAACTCCAGTTAGTAATTGACTTCCTGAGATTCCTGTTGTAATATCATGTAAGAACATTCTCATATCTTGTGGCAGATAGGTAGTCAACTCAATACCAGAAATATCATACGTATATAATAATAGAGAACCATCTATGTTTAAATCTAATCCTCCAGCACCGCCAGGCACTCCTTGTAATATCATATCTTGAAGGGTTCCGGCGAGATCAATTGTAAAAATCTCTACATTATACCCATTACTATCATTTGTTTTTAGCGCAATTACATTATTAAAATCGCTCCAGTCTATTTCTGTGATGAAATTTCCGTTTGTGGTTTCATAAAAAATAGCTTGTCCAGAACCATCAGTATTTATAGAATATAGTCTAGAAAAAGAAGGATACAACAATTTATCACCTTCTGGTTTCCAAGAAAAATCAATTTCATTAAAATCAAATCCATTGACGGGCACATTTTGAGTCACTTGTAGCTGATTACCTCCATTAGCATCCATAGTAAACAAATGAGTGGCTCCCCCTATGGTTTTTAAAAATGCAATTTTTCCAGTAATGGCATTTTTTCTCGGTCTCCAGCAATTTTCAGCTTCAGAAGTCAAGGCAAAAATAGGAGCTTCTTCATCTTCTGTTCCTGAGAAAATCACATTGTTCCCATTTATTTTCTTAACAAATAAGATATCTGCCTCTGGAGACGTAATGGTTTGAAAATTAAATAACGGACTTTGAACCGCTTCATTTACACCATCGTCAGCTGACACTTGCCAAAAATAACGAGTGGAAGCCAGCAAGCTATCAACAGTCAATGTAGTATCTATAATTTCATTAAAAAGCGCAACCTCATCATTTGAATCATTAAATAAAGATATTGTATAATTAACTTCATCACTTTCATTTTCATCTATAGATGACCACATAAACACTACATCTGTCTCAATATCCACTGCGTTGTTCTTCGGAAATATTAATTCTGGAATACTAGGCGGATTGTTTGCCGTTTCTTCTAGCATCAGTTCAAAAAACAACTCTACTGTTGTACCATTAGTTACGTTAGCTACTTCAAATTGTGAAATATAACCATCTAAATCTGCCTGCACAGAGTAGCTTTCATCTGCTATATCTGAAATAGTAAAAACACCATTTGTATTAGTAAAAATTGTGCTCGTTGAGGGTTGTGTTGATATTTTTACGTTTTCTAAATTCACATTAGTTCCATCCGCAATGACGGTTCCAGTTATGGCCCCCGAACTAGTTTCTAATAACTGGTCTTCACTACAACTAACCATCACAACTAGTAAGCTAAGAATGTATATTGAATATTTCATATTACTAAAATCCTAAATTATAATTTACGCCTAATAAAAAACTCACATAATTATCATCTCTTTTTCCGTTTAGAGTACTATCCACTTTATCACTTTGAATTAAATGGTAAGCCCCTGTACCAAATATCACAACATCATCACTCAAATGATATTCTAAACCCCCTCCATATTGAAATTTTAAAAAAGTATCAAGATGTTGTAAAAATTTAGTTTCTGTATCATCAATAAAAGCAAGGACACCCATACCTCCATAGAGATAGGGAGAAAGCTTGTCCTTTTTCAAAAAGCGATACTCTAGATTTAAATCTTGAGCCATCCAGAAATTCTTATTACTTGGATTAGAGTTTAGCCTAAAAAAACTAATATCTGCATTCAAGCGCCATTGATCTGTAAAATGATGTTTATATCCTATTTGAGCATTAAAATCTGCTACACTGTTTCTAAAATCTCCATCTATTAACGCAACTCCAGCAGCTAGTTTAACACTATTTTTCTGTTTTGAAGTATGAAAAGCTCTCCCATATAGTCCAAATGATTCTTCTTCTGCTTTTTTCGCTTCATAAGTATCTACTACTTGCTTTATCGCCTCTTCTTCTCCTTTCATAACCCATAACTCATCTTTTATACCTTCATAAACGAGATCTACTACCGCCTTCTCCATGGCCTCTTTTACAGCAATTTCGGCAGGTTCGTTTTTAGTGAAGCCAATTTCGGCTTCCAGTAAACGCTGAAATTTTATAAACCTGAATATTCCAGCATCTGTACCTTGAGATAAAATTGTTTTAGAAACATATACTGTTTTTAGAACTTCACCAGTAGATGTAGATATCGCTCTTAGATATACTGTAATTCTATCTTGTCTATAATTAACAGATCCACCTATACCAAAATAGCGTGCTCCAGCTCCTCCCGTTAAAATATTTGAATCATAAGAAATAATACCTCCTTCTAATAATATTCCTGCAAAGAGCAGTGGTTTTAATTTTTGCGGTTGCTGACCATTAGGCGTATAATCCCTTCTTGTTTTTTCAATAATACTGCGCTCATTAAGCAAATTATTGAGATTCTCTCGCTCTATAGGTCTAAACCAGTTAGAATCTTCTAATGCTTTTAATAGAATTGTAGTTCCACCCTGAGTCACTGCTGTACTAAATGAACTCCCCACCTCTGTAGGTTTGAACTGCCCGGTTTGATCTCTAAAATTATAAACCCCTACAACAACTTTTTTTAATGCTTGAGGCAAGCCCATTAATTCTTGATTTTTATTGGTGCGCTCCCCAGCTCTTGCTTCTTGAATATCAATAGGTTGATTTAAAAAAGCACCACAAGCTGTCATTGTCGTTATCACAATTAATAACAACAACATTTTTATGTACATCATAAAAGCTTAGTTAGGTATTATAATTTGTGTTTGCTCAGCCGTATTTGTATCCAGAATATTAACTACTAATCCATCTAAGGTTTCAATTACTTCTAATTCTAGTGTCCCAAAAGTAAAAGTTCCTGGTTCAATATCTCCAGACCCAAATTGGTCTGCAAATGCAGATCTTGAGAGCTGACCTAATAACTGCCTATTAAGACTCTCGTTAAATTGTTCTAATGATCCAGCACTAGGTTGGGCTACTTCATTAGGGTCTTCTATTGAGTTTTGAGCATTTGCAGAACTCAACAACCATTGGTAATTAAAAGTATCTCCTCCAAATGATGGATTTACAGGCCTATATACCAATTGCTGCGCGGTCATAGGGCCAACAAAGCATAAAGTCATAATAATAACTAGTTTTTTAATCATATCTCTTAAGTTTTTTGCGCTACAAACCTTGCAACTCTGTTTTTTGATTTTCAAGACGTAATAAATGTTTTTTAATATTAGTAATAGTCCCCTTCGCAATCTTCTTCATATAATCATAAGATGGCCTTGATAAAAAAGTTGCAATTACAGTGTTGCCAACTTTTACTTGGATACGCGTGTTTCTTCCCTGTGCTAACTGCTCTTCAACTGTGACTACCTCTTCTGTCTGTATTTCATTATACAAATAAAGTCCGTAAAATTCTTTAAAGTAATCCTTACCGGGCTTTGTCCTAGTCTTGTCTGTTACGATACCGCGTATTGAGACTCCTTCTCGCTCCTTAACTAAGTCTATTTTATCAATTTTTATTGGAGAGATTTCATCTGGATCATTTATTACCCATCTATCTTTTCCTATTAATTTATTTTCTTCATTATAAATAAGTAATAAGGCTATTGCCTTTTGATTTTCATTTATTGAAATTTTAGTTTTACTAACAATTTTACTTTCGTTTGCAGAAAGTATAACACTACCCTTCTGGGTGTTTTTTGAATAATTTGAAGGTTGTTCTGTAATATTCCCTACAATTGTAGTAAGCACATATCGTCCAGAAAATGTAATATCCTGAATATTCAAGGCTTCTGCTTTAATATCAATATACTCGGTATCATTATCAATTAATAACGAAGCCTTTACACCAACGTTATATTGACTTAAAAGCGCATTACTACACAATAGTGATAGTAATAAAAAGACTATATGATTCTTTATACCTGACATCTTTAAAAACTTAATACAGAAATAGACCTGTTATTACCAGTCATATTTATGGAAATATTATTTGATATTGAATTGCTCCCAAATTTGGTTAACGTTAAGTTATTTCCTATTTGAGAATTAATACTATTTACTCCTTGAAATGAACTGCCTACAACGGTTTCAAAGAAAGAATTTGAATTACCCTGTTGTATTATCTCACTATTTATAGTACCAGCTCTGTAAAAACTAAAAACAGTATTATCGGCACCTGTTTGTTCTATTATAACATTAGCTTTTGAAGAAACAACATTTGTTATTGCTACATTATTCTCACCAATTTGTTGAACAAATACTTGATTAACATCTGCGACCTGCTGCAGTAGTTGTTGACCATTCACACTGGTATCGAGTGTAGCATTGTTTTGAAGTAGGCTTTGCCTCCCGTCATTAGATATGGCATCTAATGATTCTTGAGCAAAAAGAAGCGAACTAAAAATAAGGTGTAATAAAAAGAAAAGAGTTTTCATAAGACTATTTTTTTTGCTGAATTAATTAACTATTAAAATATCCTAAAGAGTAAAGAGGTTTTATACTACTTTACCCTTTTTAAGATATTTCTAAAGTCCAGATGTTTAACACGTCTATTTTACATCTTTACAGGATAATACTAGTTGTTAGTCTGTGTTACAACTGCAGTATTAGCACCTACTTGTACCGTATTTGCTAAGTTACCTGGACCACCTACTAAGTTAACTTGTGTATGGGTAGCAGAATTATCTGCAGAAATTAATGCTCCAACAAGCAAGTTATCTTGATTGATCAATGACTCATTTAAAGTACCATCTTGATCTACAAACGCTTCGTTAGTGAATGGCGCAGCACCTAACCCATCAGCATTTTGAACAACAGTAGATCTTTGATTTCCTCCATCTTGGTTTACTAAAGAAAAATTACGCCCACCTATTTGATCAACAAAACTTCCCTGTAAATAACCACTTGGATCTATAGCTGTAACACTAACATCTGAAGTTTGATTTGAGTCAGAAACGTTGCGATCACCATCTTGAGTAATTTGAGCAAAGTTTGCTTCATTAATTTGCGTAACATCAGATTCATTTAAGAAACTATTGCTATTATTTTGACCTTGATCTACATTGGCTAAGTTAGCCGTTGCCACAACACCTGCACCTGTAGTTTGATCTACAAATGAATCATTGCTATCACCTGTTTGCGTTACGTTTGCAATATTTATACCTACTTGGCTAACATCAGATACTTGATACCCAGCTGTCCCAGTAAAAAAACCATCACCACCATCTTGATTTACAGTTGCGGTACTAGCCCCGATTTGATCTACAAAAGAGTCATTCGCCCCTACTTGGTCAACGTCTGCTGTGTTTGTACCTGTTTGATTCACTGAACTGTAATTGACAAGTGCGCCAAAACTGCTTTGATCTACGGTAGCACCATTGGCTCCTGCCTGACTTACTTGCGATTCGTTGACAGTGTTAGCACCGCTTTGAGCAAATGCACTACTTACTAATAATAGTGCCGCAGCACTTAAAAATAATTTTCTCATAATAATAAAATTTAAAGATTAAAAAATTTGGTTAAATAAAAATATATAGAAGTGCGTACGTTACACACGAAAATATTCAAGTAAAAAAAATGAGGATATAATTGTAAAATATGTGACTTGCTTAGCAGAACCTAAAATGTTGCAATTCTGCTGCATTTAATGCACCACTGTCAGAATCTACAGAACCTGTTTGCATGACATCACCAAGGTTTCCCCCAAGGCCAGTACCATTGCTCTGTTCTGTAAACACAGATTGATTCGTGCCCGCTTGACGTAAACGCACTTTATTTCCGTTACCGTTTTGTATAGACTCACCAGTATTAGTTGTTACTACAGCTCCCGGTAAGGCAGATACAGTAAGAGAGGTTGGCGCCCCTGAGATTTGTGCGTAAGAGGCTGCACCTACTATTAGGGCAGCTGCACTCAATAAAATTTTTCTCATGATAATTAAATTGTTAAAAAATGATTAATTTACTTGGTTAAAGTATTTTAAATTGTAATTCTTATTTCGATAAAGATTTTATTAACCTGAAAGTTAAAAAGAGTGAAAACCAATTTTAATTTCTGAATAAATCACTATCAAAATTTTAATCAAAATGAATCCATATCCCTGCACCCATTTAAACAATTCAAAGATGCAATGTTATTCCTGAAATCGTATAAGTATATATACGTAGTTACTTTACACGACAATAATTTTGTAGGAAACTTCTTATTAATTAAATCGATAAGTAACGACATATCATTATAAAAAATCGGCGAAAAACAAAAATTCTTAACGTTAACTAAGATGTTAAACTTTTGTTAAATAATAAATTAAAGCGTTATTTTTTAAATATTACTCCTTTTTAAACGACAAAAACCCGCCTTATACTAAGCGGGTTTTTGTATTTATTAACAATAAAAGATCTTTTAAGCCAAAAAGCGTTTAATTTAAGCTTATTGTATCCTATCTATCTTGTAAATAACAACTCACGATATTTGGTTAATGGCCAAATTTCATCGTCAACTAACAACTCTAACTTATCACAGTGATATCTTATAGTATCAAAGAATGGTTTCACTTTTTCACAATACTCAAAGGCACGCTTTTCTGCGTCGTCCTTTTTATTAGCTTTCTTACGAGCTTCTATCATTGCCGTAGTATCTTTATTAATGCTCTCAATGTGACCACTTATCGCTTCAATTAAACGCATTTGCTCACTAGCTAACTTCTTAAAGTCTTTTCCGTAGATATCTTTAAGACCCTGTACATTTTCAATTAAGATATTCTGGTAACGTATTGCAGTTGGAATTACGTGATTCCTCGCGATGTCTCCTAGCACACGTCCTTCTATCTGGATGTGCATTGCGTATTCTTCTACTTCTATCTCGTGACGCGCTTCAATCTCAACCTTGCTCATAATACCAAGGTCTTCATAAAGTTTAATTGTCTTTTTAGATACTTGTTCTTTTAAAGCACTTGGCGTCGTCTTATTATTACTTAGACCACGTTTCTTGGCTTCTTTCTCCCAAGCATCACCATAACCATCACCTTCAAAACGAATACGCTTACTGTCTTTAATATATTCTCTCAAAACATTGAAGATGGCATCATCTTTCTTCATCTTCTTCTCTTTTATCAAGGCATCAACTTGCGCTTTAAACTCAATTAATTGTCTTGCAACAATCGCATTTAAAACCGTCATTGGTTTTGCACAGTTTGCAGTAGAACCTACAGCTCTAAACTCAAACTTGTTTCCTGTAAAAGCAAAAGGTGACGTTCTGTTTCTATCGGTATTATCTAATAAGATCTCAGGAATCTTCCCTACTACATTTAATTTAAGGTCTGTTTTATCTTCTGGAGATAATTTCCCGTTCTTCACTTTTTCTAGTGCGTCAAGCACGTTTGTTAATTGGCTACCAATAAACACAGAAATAATTGCTGGTGGCGCTTCATTAGCCCCCAGACGGTGATCGTTACTTGCCCCTGCAATTGCAGCCCTCAATAACTCTTCATAATCATTAACCGCTTTAATTGTATTGATAAAGAAGGTTAAGAATTGAAGGTTCTTCATTGGCGTACTACCTGGACTCAATAAGTTAACCCCAGTATTAGTGGCTAATGACCAATTATTATGTTTTCCACTACCGTTTACACCTGCAAATGGCTTTTCGTGAAATAATACTTTAAAGTTATGACGATCACCCACCTTAGTCATCACATCCATTAATAAGGAGTTGTGATCTACTGCAAGGTTTGTTTCTTCAAAAATAGGTGCTAATTCAAACTGGTTAGGCGCTACTTCATTATGTCTTGTCTTTACAGGAATCCCTAAAAGCATACATTCTGTCTCAAGATCACGCATATAATCTAAAGCACGTTTGGGTATAGAACCAAAATAATGATCATCTAACTGCTGCCCTTTTGCAGAGGCATGTCCTAATAAGGTACGCCCTGTTAGATTAATATCTGGACGAGACTTTGCTAATGCTTTATCAATCAAGAAATATTCTTGCTCCCATCCCAAGGTTGGGCTTATCTTAGTTACGTTTTTGTCAAAATACTTAGCAACATCTACTGCCGCTTTATCAATAACTTGTAATGCTCTTAATAAAGGTGTCTTATTATCAAGTGCCTCTCCTGTGTATGCAACAAAAACAGTAGGAATACATAAGGTAGTCCCAAAAATAAATGCTGGTGAGGTAGGATCCCAAGCTGTGTAACCTCTTGCCTCAAATGTGTTTCTAATTCCGCCATTAGGGAAACTAGAAGCATCTGGCTCTTGCTGTACTAATTGACCACCACCAAATTTCTCAATAGCTCCATCTTCTGTCGTTTCAAAAAAGGCATCATGCTTTTCTGCCGTTGTTCCTGTTAATGG
>JALZVC010000119.1 GCA_023301205.1 Flavobacteriaceae bacterium | reverse complement strand
TGAAATTAAAGTTCCATCATATCTTGGAAATGCTTGATCTCTATCTCTAGGAATAGGCTTACAGTATGATGTTCCATCTTCATTTTCAAATAATGCCCAGCGCCATTGATCCTCATGCCTGTCCCAATCTCCTAAAAGCATATCAAAAATCCTTGCTCTAACATAAGAAGGCTCATCTACAACTGCTTTTCCTGACTTATGAATCTCCTGTATCACGTCTGCCGTACTAAGAATATCTTTAGGCTTTCCAAAACTTTCTAAACCAATCTGTGTAGCCCCTACGTGTTCCTCTATCATATACAACTCATCCCCAAAATCGTCATTAAATTCTCCTAATGTTTTTTGCTTCGGAATATAATATAGTGTTGGATTGGTATGGTTAATACCTACTGCATCTGATAAATCACCAATAGCAAATGCTGCATAAGGATTTGAAGTAGTATAAAAATCTGACAAAAATTTATCTATAGCCGTATTATCAAGTTTATCATCTATAAAAGTATCAGGAAAGACATTTGCTTGAAGGAACTTAGACGTACTCTTTTTTATAGCACGCATTACAAATTGCTTTCCTTTTTTATCTTCTAATCTAAGTGATTTTGATTGCTGACCACCACCTCTTTTTACAGGAGTAAGACCACCCATTAATGTGTCTAATAAAACTACAGGAACGTTTACATCTGTACCATAAGACTCTCTATAATGCTTACCCCAAAGTTTTTCATAAAAACCACTTTTATCAATTGCTTCTTTTGTGTAGATAGAAGCAGATTCTCTTTTTGGATAATTGTCTTTAAAGCTATAAACTGCTTGAGCATCATTCTCATTGCTCTTTAAGATTTCAGCATTAAAAACTTCATTAGAGACACCGCCTTTAACACTGTAGTACTTTACTGCAACAGAACCGTTCACAGCAACTTCTAACTTTGCGTAACCATTTTCTGTAGACCCAAACTCAGATTCACTAACGTTAGTAAAATTTCTAGTTTCCCCAACAGCCCCACTAATAACTTGTGGCACCCCATCATTTATATATTGTAGGTTTTTATCTTTCCCAGACACAAAAATAAGATTGTCTGCAGTTTGGCCTATAGTTTTTAATCTGTTTCTTAGTTTTGTGTATTCTTTATTGCGAAAATCTCCCGCTTTAATTCCACCCACATTACTAAGCAACCCTTGTTTAGTATTAGTCTCAAGGGGATGATGCATTGCCACAATAATTATTTTACCGTGAGCCTTCTTAATTCTATTTTCAAATTCTAAAAAGAATAAGGTTCTATTTTTAATAGCACTATCTTCATTTATATAGCTATCCTTATCCCAATTTTCTAAAAACCATTGTGTATCTACTGTAATAAGCACTATGTTATCTGACAAGTTTTTATGCTTTATAGCTTCGCCATTATCTGGATAAAATTTTGAGTCACTATTTTTCTGAACATAGTCTTCAATAGACTGAACACCTTTATGCCCATTAAATTTCCATTCATTTGCTCCAGGTAATAGATACGTATCACCCGAAAAAGAGGATAGCTTATCAAGTTGAGGCGCAAGACTATTCTTGAAATCTTCATCATTCACTGAGTTACCCAACAATAATAGTATTGAATTATCAGATTTCTTAGAATCTTTAACGATTTGCGAGAGCACATTCGTGTCATCTGTTGAACCGGTATTACTTATTAAGTAAATTGACTTATCAATTTCTTGTCCAAAAACGATAGAGCTAGCTAGCAAGAAAAAATAGATGCTATTTTTTTTAAAGCTTTTTAAAATATTCATGATTTAGTTAGTTAAAGGTTGTATTCTTTATATGTATATATTTAAATTTTACTAGTAATAATAACTCATCAATAACAGTAAAGCACTTTTAACGCAATGAGTATTTCTTTAAAAATAAGAGTGCAAATCTATTAATAATAGTCAAAAGGTATTCTATTTATCTAAAAAAACACAACTCACAAAATAAATCGATAAAACAAAGTCATTGCATAGGCAGTAACTAATAGAATAATGTAAGTTTTGATTTCATAATTGGGCCGCCTTTTTTAATTGCTCTAGCAAAAATAATTTCAATAAAATTAGAGATAGGAAAATTAAAAATGACAAATAACACATTGGTATACCGTTATCCAGTTTTGGACATTCTCCATTACCAGTAAACTGCATAATAGACGCTATAACCGCTATAAAAAAAGCGAGCCCCGTAAATGCGAAATAGAGCACATTATATTTTTTTAAGATGTGCAAAATTAGTGGTAATAGAAAGCATACAAGAACTATTACACATGCTGGAATTATCCAAATCTTTGGACAACCACTACCCGTTTTAATCTCATCCCAAACTAAACTTCCAGCCCCAAATACTCCAACAATAAGAAGAATGACAATTAAATAATATGTAAGATTTTTTAGCATTAATTAATAGTATTTCATAACGATTACAGCATTACAACCAAATTATGATATGGTTGCTAAAGCAGTTATTTTAATCCAGATAAAGTAAATTGCAATTTACTATCTAACTTTGATTCAGAAAAACATTATTATCTTGACACTTACTCTACGCGACAATTAATTGAAAAAGCCTATTATACTATACAACTCTTGTTTAAGTTTCTTTATCTCTAATCTTCAATAACCGGTTTTGGTGTAATATGTGCATTTACCAGAGCCTTCAAATCAATAACAGTATTAATTTTTGGATTGTCAATACTTATCTCTTTATCGTTCGATAACCAAACTTTAATGTTAGAAACCGTAGACTCCTCACCTAAGCCAAATTGAAGCAATGCCGTTTGATCACTTGCTAAACCTTCTCCAGTTACTAGCCATTCTGTTAGTGTCCTTGTAGGCGTAGTTACTGTTACTTTTGCACCCTGTGCGTTAACTGTCTCTCCTAAATCTACTTGTAAATAGTTATTCGCACCACCCTTGTTTATATACGCTAATGCTGGTGTGTCTATATTTACCCAAATCATGTCTAAATAACCATCATTATTAAAATCACTAACTAAAGAAGTAATCGCAAAATAAGAATTTACAACACCACTTTTCTCTTCGGTTGGCGCAAAGGTTCCATCTTCTTTTTGAACTAAAAATCTACTTTTTAGTTTAAATAATTTATTTGGTGCTAAATCCACGTAATTTTCAGCAACCATTAGATCTTGTAATCCGTCATTATTCATATCTGCAAAAGTACAACCCCATGAAAACTCGTAATCTGCAATCTTTGCTTCAGCAGCCGTATCTGTAAATTTAAAATCTCCGTCATTTCTAAAGAG
>JALZVC010000118.1 GCA_023301205.1 Flavobacteriaceae bacterium | reverse complement strand
TTTTTTGCGGTCTGGACGAGACTCGAACTCGCGACCCCCTGCGTGACAGGCAGGTATTCTAACCAACTGAACTACCAGACCGTGCTACTATTTTAAAGACTTTACTAGCATGTCTCCGCAACTATTGCTAGAAGCGAGTGCAAATATAAAACTACCTACCATATCTGCAAACAAATAATTTAAAATAATTTATTTATTTTCACATTTAAAGGATAAGTCACTGATTAACACCAGTAATAAACCTATCTCAAAATCATCCAAACTTGCTACGCTCCACTAAATAGGTGGTTAGTATTTTATTAAAGTGCTCATTAACGTCTACAGGAACGTATTTAATGCGATACTGACCGCATTTTATCGCGAGATCATCAAAATATCGTTGCACTGCCGCTTCATAATTTTCTTTAATCGTATCTGCATACACATTTACGTGTTCGCCCGTTTCTACATCTATAAATTTCTTAGGACGGTTATTAAAATCAAACTGGAGTTCCTTCTCTTTATCATAGGTATGAAAAAGAACCACCTCGTGTTTATTGTATTTTAAATGCTGTAAGGCTTCAAACAGTTTCTCTTCTTCAATATCGCTTTGAAACATATCTGTAAACAAAAAGACCAGACTGCGGCGCTTTAACTTTTCGGCAATAAGATGAAGGTGCTCATACGATTTTGTTTGCACCTCTTTTCTAGTGCTACCGAGCGCGGTATTTAAATGACTTAATAATTGCTGGTGATGGCGCTCACTACCTTTTTCGCTGCTGTAGTACTCGTAGGTGTCGCTATAAACACTAAGCCCCACCGCATCGCGCTGGCGTTTCATTAAATTCATTATCGCTGCACCTGCTAATACCGAAAAGCCAATTTTATTAAGCTGATTAATATCCATTTGCTTCATCGCAGGATAATGCATAGAACTACTATTATCAACAATTAGATGACAGCGAAGGTTGGTTTCTTCTTCATACCGCTTGGTATATAGTTTATCTGTTTTAGCATATAGTTTCCAATCTATATGTTTGGTACTCTCACCATTATTGTAAATCTTATGCTCCGCAAATTCTGCAGAAAAGCCGTGAAAAGGAGATTTATGCATCCCAGAAATAAAACCTTCCACTACTTGCTTAGCCAAAAGCTCAAGGTTTTTAAAACCTGTAATTTCATTTATTTCTTTTTCTATATTCATGCTTCAGTACAATTTCATATAGATCGCTTTGCGATTTACATGAAATCACTCTGCAATCTTTAAAGGTTTAAATTAACAGCAAAAAGGGCTTAGATATATTTAACAAAGTTGATAATCTCAGGCTCTTAAGTGATTTTACACACAAAACCACAAGCTGTATAACAAAGTTAACAATTGAAGGTTCCTGAGTGATTGTCTTTATAAAACCAACGGCTTTATAAAGACAACCGTACCGAAGGACTTGTTACTTCATAATCCCATCCACAATACCATACTTAACACTTTCCTCTGCGTTTAGCCAGTGGTCGCGATTAAAGTCTTTCATTATTTTTTCGAATGTTTGCCCACAGTTATCCGCTAAGATGTGTGCGCTTAATTCTTTTGTTTTTAAAATTTCTTGAGCGCTAATTTCTATATCACTAGCAGGGCCTCTTGCGCCACCGCTAGGCTGGTGAATCATCACCTTTGCATTAGGCTGTATAAAACGACGTCCTTTCTCGCCTACAGACAGTAACAAGCTACCCATAGAAGCGGCAAGACCTGTACATATAGTAGAAACTGGGCTTTTTATACTTTTTATAGTGTCATACATTGTAAAACCAGAGGTAACATACCCTCCTGGGCTGTTAATATAAAACTTAATTTCTTTATGATTAAGACTATCTAAATACATCAAACGATCTACTACATGACGTGCACTGCGATCATCTACCATACCCCACAAAAAGATGGTGCGATCGTCTAATTGTTGATTCTCTATTCTATCTTGTACTTTTTTTGTTTTTTCTATACTCATTACTTTTTTATCTATCTCCCGGCGTGTAACCGGATGGTTAATTAAGCAATCCTAATGAGAGTTCTCGTCCCGATAGCTATCGGGAGCACTCGAACGGACATTCCTATTGTTTTCTAATTCATCAAATATACTAATTTTAAAAACCAATAAACAATGAAAAATAACGGAGTTAGCTCCTTAAAATTTCCGAAGCAAAAAGAAAGATTATGCCATAAAAAAGACCCAACAAAAAGTCGGGTCTATATCTACTTATATGTACTAATACAATAGCGCTTTTCTATTATTTTAGCGATTTATAATAACTTGTCTATTGCCTCGGCGTATGTTGCTTTTGGAGCAACACCTACTTGACGGCCTACTAATTCTCCTTTATGAAAAACTAAAACTGTAGGAATGTTACGAACTCCGTATTTTGCTGCAAACTCTTGGTTTGCGTCTACGTCCATTTTTCCTACTATCGCTTTACCTTCGTAGTCGTTACTTAGTTCGTCGATTACGGGTCCTACCATACGACAAGGTCCACACCAAGCTGCCCAAAAGTCTACCACTACTGGTACATCGCTGTTTAAAACTGTTTCCTGAAACGTTGCGTCTGTTATCTCTAATGCCATTTTGTTCTTTTTTACTTTCTTTTGCTTTGACTTCGCGCGGCAAAAGATTTATTAATTTAATTGTTACACAAAAGTAGTCAAAAATTCTGCCAAAACTTACAACCCAAATAGTAGAATCATCAATAGATGTATTATTAAAACTTACAGAAAGTTGAAATCTAGGCAATAAACACGTCTACCTCGCTCAACTTATGTTCTTTTTTACTGAAATATTCAACACCCAAACCCTTGCTTTTTATTTTACGATG
>JALZVC010000117.1 GCA_023301205.1 Flavobacteriaceae bacterium | reverse complement strand
ACGCCTTCAAGCCCTCCTTTAACAGAAGAAAAAGATGTGATGCCTTCTATCTCCAGCCCTAAGTCTGTGAGTAATTCACCCGTCTTTTCTGCATCCCAGTCGAGATTAATAAATTGTTTTAACCAGTTATACGATATCTTCATGACTTCTTGTTATCAGCCCACAAAGATAACACTAATCCCATTTTTTGTGAGTATATTTAAAAACGAATATCTAAATTTTCAAAACACTTAACTTAAAACGCCCAATTACAATTAATAAATTAAAAGAAGATGAACACCTTGGGCATACTTTCTTCCTTTTTCTTAAATAACTTGTACAGATGAAATATATTACGCTTCTATTTATTGTATTCATTGCAGTTTCCTGCGAAAACGCCAAAGATTTAAAACCTAGTGAAGGCAGTTGGAGAGCAACGCTAGACCTAGGCAATGACAATACATTACCGTTTTTAATGGAGTATCATGCAGATAATACGATTACCATATTTAATGCCGAAGAAGAAATTCAAGTGAATGAAGTAACGTTAAAAGGAGATTCTATCATTATAAAAATGCCTGTTTATGAAGGAGTTTTAAAAGGGGTGTTTACAGAAAAGAGCATCAAAGGAGATTTTATCAAACCAAGTTTAAAGAGAATAATTCCTTTTAGTATGGAACACAATAATACCGAAAGATTTAATACCTCTAAGTCTCCTAAGGCAGACATAGCAGGTAATTGGGAAGCTGTGTTTAGCCCAGATAATGAAGCAGATCGTTATATCGCAAAAGGAATATTTAAACAAAGAGGAAAAAAAGTTAACGGAACTTTTAGAACGACTACAGGCGATTACAGATACCTAGAAGGGGTAGTAGAGGGCGACTCCTTAAAACTATCCACTTTTGATGGTGCACACGCATTTCTATTTAAAGCAGCCATACAAGATTCAATAATTAAGGGTGTTTTTTATAGTGGTAATCACTGGGAAGAACCTTTTACGGCAAAAAGGAATGAATCCTATGAGTTGCCATCTGCAGGATCTTTAACCCACTTAAAAGAAAGCTATGATAGATTCGCTTTCAATTTCCCAGATACAGATGGAAATAACGTTTCGTTACTTGATGAACGTTTTAAAAATAAAGTCGTTGTTGTTCAGATTATGGGAACCTGGTGTCCCAATTGTCTAGATGAAACTAAATTTTATACGCAATATTTTAACGAACATAAAAATGATAACCTCGAGTTTGTAGCTTTAGCGTTTGAGTATGCTCCTAGTAAAGAAAAAGCTTTTAAGGCTATTAATAGACTTAAAGAGAAAGTAGGCGTGCCGTATCCTATTCTTTTAGCCCAATATGGAAGTAGTGATAAAAAAGAAGCGCAAGAAAAACTACCTATGCTCAACCATGTTTTGTCCTATCCAACCTCTATTTTTATTGATAAAAATGGTAAGGTTCGTAAAATTCATACGGGCTTTAATGGTCCAGCTACTGGACTAGAATACACGAAGTTTGTGGCTGAGTTTGATCAATTTATTAAGCAACTTCAAGCAGAGAAAATTTCAGCAGCAGATAAAATATAGGCAGAGATTCTATAGCTAACTTCGTTCTGTCTTAAGACCAGTGTGTTGGTTTTTTCTTGAAAAAAATTGTAGCGCTTTCTTTTGGTTTCTATTTAGAATATTTATCTTGTAAATCTAACTACAATCAATGGAAGACAAGATTAAATATGAAATGGAGTTCGTGATTCAAGCATCGCCTGCGATGCTTTATAACTACATTTCTACACCCTCTGGGATAAGTGAATGGTATGCAGATAATGTGAATTCTCGAGGAGAATTTTTTACATTTATCTGGGAGGGAAGCGAAGAAAAAGCAAAGTTGATTACAAAGAAAAATAAAGAACGTATCAAGTTTCAATGGATGGAAGATGAAGATACAGACTATTATTTTGAGCTTCGTATTCAGGTAGACGAGATTACCAAAGACGTGTCACTAATGATAACAGATTTTGCTGAAGAAGATGAGGTAGCAGAAGGAAAATTATTATGGGATAATATGATTGGAGAATTAAAACAAATTCTCGGGTCAAAATAAAGTGTAAACAATTTAGAAGATACTCTTATCTTTGCACCGTCTTATCAAAAATAGGGCGGTTTTTTTATGATCAATCTCAACGGTACTTTAGTTAAAAATAACGAAGCTTCTATTGCAATTTCTAATAGAGGAATGCAATATGGCGACGCTGTTTTTGAAACCATTAAAATTTCAGCAAGAAAAATACTATTCTGGGAAGATCATTATTTTAGGCTAATGGCGTCTATGCGTATATTACGTATGGATATACCGCAGACATTTACGCTAGAATTTCTTGAGGCCGAGATAGTAAAAACAATAGACCTTGAGCAAGCTAAAACCCATCGGGTTAAGTTACTGGTCTGGCGTGAGTCTGAAGGGAAATACACCCCTACAGAAAACACGATAGGGTACAGTATTTCTTCAGAGCCATTAAAGCTTCCATTTTATACATTAAATGAAGACCGGTATGAGGTAGAGCTTTATAAAGATCATTATGTGATGTCTTCATTACTTTCTACATTAAAGACGACAAATAAGGTAATCAATGTAGTAGGTAGTATTTGGGCGCAAGAAAATGGGTATCAAAACTGTTTAATGCTTAATGACAAAAAACAAGTAATTGAAGCGCTTAACGGAAATCTATTTTTAGTTAAAAACGGGCGGATAAAAACGCCGCCATTGACAGATGGATGCCTAAAGGGTATTGTTAGAAAACAGATTTTAGCGATTTTAACGGCAGTGCCAGATTATATCATTGAAGAAGCTTCTATTTCTCCATTTGAACTGCAAAAAGCAGATGAGTTATTTGTAACCAACGTAATTACAGGGATACAACCGATAACCAAATACCGTAAAAAAGAATATACCAATACGGTGGCTAAAGAGTTGATAGGGAAATTGAATGCTAAAGCGCGATTCCAGTAATTAATTATAACTAGGATTTTCTGGAGCGTTAGACCACATTGCATAATCTCCACCAAACTCGATCATTTTCTTTTTCCAAAAATCATTTTTTGAGTTTATGATAATGGAGTCTTTATCCTTATTAGGAACTACCTTCCAGCTATTGAGTGATAATTCTTCTTCTAATTGCTCATTTGCCCAACCAGAGTAGCCCAAGAAAAAACGAATTTGTTTCTCAGTTAATGAATCATTTTCCAGTAATTTAACGATGGCATTAAAGTCACCTCCCCAGTAGATACCATTAGATATTTCTACGCTGTTGGGTATAAGTTCTGGTATGGTATGAATAAAATAGAGGTTGTCTTGCTCTACCGGCCCTCCATTATAAACGGTAAGTGTAGAATTTACTTCTGGCACAAAATCTTTTAATTTGTAGGGTAGGGGTTTGTTTAAGATAAAACCAACAGACCCATTTTCTTGATTATATTCTGCTAATAATACTACAGATCTATTAAACGAAACATCACCTATAATTGATGGTTCGGCTACAAGGAGATGCCCTTTTTCTGGTTTTAGTAAAATCATTTAATTGACGTTTGTTCTCTAAAACTAACAATTAATTTTCAATTACCAAAATCGAGCACTCTCTAGATGAATTTTAAGCATAAAAAAGCCCGCTTAAATAAGCAGGCTTTCTTATGAATTTTAGTTTAGATTAGTTTACAGAGCTCTGTAAGTCTGATCCACCTTTAAACTTCACTACGTTCTTTGCAGCGATCTTGATAGTTTTTCCAGTTTGAGGGTTTCTTCCTTCTCTTGCAGCTCTTCTAGTTACTGACCAAGAACCGAATCCTACTAAAGAAACTCTGTTTCCTTTTTGTAAAGATCCCTCTACATTTCCTAAGAAAGACTCTAATGATTTCTTAGCTGCTGCTTTAGTAATTCCAGCGTCTGATGCCATTGCATCGATTAAATCTGATTTGTTCATAATTTTGAATTAAATTGAGTTAAACATTGATTAATTTACTAAACAAATATAGGATGAATCCTCGTTAAACCAAGCAATGACGGGGGAAATACGGCGAATTGTTAATAACTACAAGGTTTATTAACAAAGTAAGGTGTTTTTTCAAGTGTTTTTATGAATTCAGTGTTAGTAAGGGTTCACGACATTTTTGCATTGTCAGAAAAAATATTGCCATTTAATAATGAAACGATGTCCATTTTTCGCTTTCCAGGCAATTGCATTTCCTTAATATATAGGTAACCGTTTGATACAGATACTTTCATAGCTTTTTTAGTTGTAATAATATGACCATTGGCTTTTCTGTGAGGTTCAGCTTCAAAAACAGCGTTGTAAATCTTTACCTTAGCTACTTCATTTTCGTTTATTAATTCGCACCAAGCTACTGGGTAAGGAGACAGACCTCTTATTAATGCTTCTATTTTATCACCAGGTTGTGACCAGTCGATACGCATGTTTTCTGGCGTTAACTTAGGGGCGTCTTTTAGTTCACCTTTTAATGGCTGCGGAAATATCTCCACATCACCAGCAGCAATTGTATCAACCGTATTTAAAACAAGGTCACTACCCAACATCATTAAGGTATCGTGAAGAGTACCAACGGTCTCATCTTTTTTGATAGCAACAGAAGATTTCAGTAAAATAGCGCCTGTATCTATTTTCTCGTCTATAAAGAAGGTGGTTACGCCAGTTTCTTTCTCTCCATTAATAATAACCCAATTGATAGGAGCAGCACCTCTATATTGCGGCAGCAGGGAAGCATGTAGATTAAATGTACCATATTCTGGCATAGCCCAAACTACTTTTGGCAACATTCTAAACGCTACTATAATATTTAGGTTAGCATTTAGCGCTTTTAAATCTGCAAGAAAATCTTTGCTTTTTAAGTTAGTAGGTTGTAAAACTGGTAAATTCTGTGAGACAGCATATTCTTTTACTGCCGATGGCCTTAATTTTCTACCACGTCCTGCAGGTCTGTCTGGAGCAGTAATTACCCCTACAATAGTATGCTTTGCTTCAATTAGTGATTTTAGAATTCCCACAGCAAAATCTGGGGTTCCTAAAAAGACAATTCTTAATTCTTTATTCATGTTTTTATAGCTTTATACTTTAGGCTATCTGCGATACGCAGTACCTCATATTAAATTACGTCTTCACCGATCGTTGCTTGTTAAATTTAATCGTAGATTATTATGTATTTATTCTTTGAGGGTTTAATACCCCGAGGCTTGCCTCAGAGAATTTCACTTTTAAACTTCGATATTTTTTAATTCAACAATCGTTAATCCCCTCCCGATAGCTATCGGGACGTTAATCAAAGCGCCACAAAGGCACAGAGAATACAAAGTCTATTTTCTACACCTTATAATACGTATTACGCGCATCAATGGCTATACTGCCTTGATCTGATAACAAACGCAAAACGTGTAGTACTTTAGACTCCGCAAAAGTAAGGCTTTCTGTGAGTTCTCTAGATGATTTATTAGCATGTTCTAGCTCATTTAAAATGGCATTTCTAATCAATAATAATTCTTTTTTTGGAGTTACTGTTTTTTGATTAGTACACACAGAACAAACACTGCAAGCGCTTGCAGTTGTTTCTCCAAAATAAGTAACTAATTGCACACTTTTACATGTCTCGGTATCCTCTACGTAGCTTAGAACCGCTGCTACTTGTTGTTTCTTTTTATCATTTAATGCTTTTGCTTCTCGGGATATAATGTTGATAGTCTTATCATCTTCTCGTGGTAAAAGAAAAGTAATAGAAGCATCTGTCTGTTGCAACGTTAATTTACACAATCCTTGTGCTTCCATTTGCTGCAAGGTTTTTTCAATAACAGGAATAGATTGGCCTGTTTTAGACTGCACAAAATCAAGATTTATTTGTGTGGGAGAATCAAACACACCTCCATAAATACGTAGTATGGTTTTTCCAATTACTGATACTAGAGGATTACCCGCAAAATAATCTAAGACCACATCATTGTGAGCAGTAAAATGTAATGTTGATTTACGACCAAACTCCTTCGATAATTGTAATACACCTAATCTATCAAGCGATTGAAGCCCATTATAGGTAACTAAAGTGTTTAAGACATAAGTCTTGCAAAACGCTGAGAACTCAAAATTATGTTTTGTAAAGTCTCCCTCACCATAAGAGATTTGAAAATAATTATTTAACCTTTTATAAATGTGTTTTAAATCTGCCACGGTGGCCAGCGCATCTACATATTGTTTTTTAACTAGCGTTTTATCGTAAGTGTTATGAATAAGTACAGCTTGGGCATAATTACCATCTCTTCCAGCTCTGCCGGCTTCTTGAAAATAACTTTCTAGACTTTCTGTTAACTGAGTATGTATCACAAACCTAACATTAGGATGGTCTATTCCCATACCAAAAGCATTTGTCGCCACCATTATAGGAGTGATTTCTGCTTTCCAATCCTTTAAACGTTTCTTTTTCTCTTGGGGAGTTAAGCCGCCGTGAAAAAACTGACTTTTAAAGCCTAAAATGTTTAACTCCTCACTAAGCTGGAATGTTCCTTTTCTGTTTCGTATATAGATAATTACGTTTCCAGTGTTGTTTTTTAAGAGTTGAGCTATGCGATATAATTTATCGTCTTCCTCTACTACTTGATAAGCAAGATTATTTCTAACAAAAGATTTTTTAAATATAGCTGGTAGCTCCATTTTTAAAGACGCAACGGTATCTTCTAATACTTTTGGAGTAGCTGTAGCAGTCAAGGCAATAACAGGCGCTAATGGCTTTAAATCTCTTAAAAAAGTAATGTTTTTATAGGCAGGTCTAAAATCATTTCCCCACTGCGATATGCAATGCGCCTCATCTACTGCTATGATATTGACAGGCATTTGTTTGATCGCATTTTGTACCACTTCTTGCTGCAAACGTTCTGGCGAGAGATACAAAAACTTATAATTACCGTGAATCGCATTTTCTAAAGTCGTCATTAGATTTGCGTAAGATAAACCTCCAGTAATAGATAAGGCCTTTATTCCCTTTTCCTTAAGGCCAGTGACCTGGTCATTCATTAAAGCAACCAGCGGAGAGATAACAATACAAATGCCGTCAAGTGCTAATGCGGGTACTTGAAAACAAATTGATTTACCACCACCCGTAGGCAGCAAGGCAACAGTATCTCTTCCGTTTATTAAAGATTCAATAATATCAAGTTGCATGGGTCTAAAAGACTCAAAACCCCAATACTCTTTTAATATGTGATTTGGACTTTTCAAAAATTGTGTTTAATCGTTTTTAGTATAAAATTGCTGCGGGCTTCTAAAGTGTCAAAAGGAACTTCAATTACCTTATAACCAAATTGTTTATACCCTTTTTTTAAGTAGTGGTATATGCGTTCACCTTGGTCAAAAGACTCGTATCGCTGATTGTCTTTTATGTGTATTTCTTTCCAGGGTGGTAATAAAAAAACAAGATCGTATGTGCTGGAAGAAATTGTTTCTGCAAAATCATGCGGATATAAAGCACCTGTATAATCCATATATGACGTGATATCTGGCATTCCGCGATCATAAAACAGTAAGTCTTTCCCA
>JALZVC010000116.1 GCA_023301205.1 Flavobacteriaceae bacterium | reverse complement strand
CCAGGAACTGACACGGCTGAGTTGTTAGATAGAATTATGTCACAAATTACATTGCCAGGGTCAGTATTCTTGGCATTACTAGCGATATTTCCAGCAATTGTTGTGAAGTTGTTAGGTATTCAACAAGGATGGGCTTTGTTTTATGGTGGTACCTCCCTATTAATTATGGTAGGTGTTGCGATAGATACAATGCAGCAAATAAACTCTTATCTATTGAATCGTCATTACGATGGATTAATGAAGAGTGGAAAGAATAGAAAAGCAGTAGCGTAACTAAAAAACTATATTTGGAATGTTGGTATGACTATTGCCAATTGCAATAACATATTAATAATAAAAATTAAAATTTCAGAATGGCAAAACAACCCGCAATAGAACAAGACGGAAGCATCGTAGAAGCATTATCAAATGCTATGTTTCGTGTTGAGTTAGAAAACGGTCACATAGTTGCAGCGCATATCTCAGGTAAAATGAGAATGCACTACATTAAATTATTACCAGGAGATAAAGTAAAATTAGAAATGAGCCCTTACGATTTAACTAAGGCTCGCATAACATACAGATACTAAAATGAAAGTTAGAGCATCAGTTAAAAAAAGAAGTGTCGACTGCAAGATTGTACGCAGGAAAGGCAGATTATATGTAATTAACAAAAAGAACCCTAGGTTCAAACAAAGACAAGGATAAGTTATGGCAAGAATCGCAGGTGTTGATATCCCAAAACAAAAAAGGGGTGTAATCGCGTTAACGTATATCTTCGGAATCGGCTTAAGCCGTTCGCAAGATATTCTGGAAAAAGCTGGAGTTAGCGAAGACAAAAAAGTAAACGAATGGAACGATGAAGAAATCGGGGCTATTCGTGATGCAGTTGGGTCTTTCAAAATTGAAGGTGAACTACGTAGCGAAGTTCAATTAAACATTAAACGTTTAATGGACATAGGATGTTACAGAGGTATTCGTCATAGAGTAGGTCTTCCGTTACGCGGACAACGTACTAAGAATAACTCTAGAACAAGAAAAGGAAAACGTAAAACTGTTGCTAACAAGAAAAAAGCAACTAAATAATAATTAGATATGGCAAAGGCAAATCCAAAAGCTAAAAGCACAAAAAAACGTAAAGTTAATGTGGAGTCTGTAGGTGCAGCGCACATTACAGCGTCATTCAATAATATTATTGTTTCGTTGACTAATAAAGCAGGAGATGTAATCTCTTGGTCATCTGCCGGTAAAATGGGATTTAGAGGATCTAAGAAGAATACTCCTTATGCAGCACAATTAGCATCTGAAGACTGTGCAAAAGTAGCACACGAAGCAGGAATGCGTAAGTGTAAAGTATACGTAAAAGGACCAGGTAATGGTAGAGAATCTGCTATCCGTGCTATCCATAATATGGGAATTGAGGTAACAGACATTATAGATGTTACTCCAATGCCACATAACGGATGTCGTCCAGCAAAAAGACGTAGAGTTTAATAAACATATTTGGTTCGCCTACGGGCGAATCATTTCTATTTTTTATTAGTACCTTTGCAGGCTCCAATAAAGAAAATATATAAGATGCTCTAGGGCATCTTTAATAGTACTTAATAAATATCAATCGAGAGTTTAAGGAACTAGAGGATTAACGTAAGACCTTAATTTAGTTCTTCTTTCAAAATCAATTAGAAATGGCAAGATATACTGGTCCAAAAACAAAGATCGCCCGTAAATTCGGAGAAGCGATCTACGGAGAAGACAAATCCTTCGAAAAAAGAAATTATCCTCCAGGGCAACACGGAAATAACCGCCGTCGTGGAAAAAAATCTGAATATGCAATTCAACTTGCTGAAAAGCAAAAGGCAAAGTATACGTATGGTATTCTTGAAAAGCAATTTAGAAACTTATTTAAAAAATCAACAGCTGCTCCAGGAATAACGGGACAGGTTTTGTTACAACTTTGTGAGTCTAGACTTGATAATGTGGTGTACCGTATGGGTATCGCCCCTAGTCGTCCAGCGGCGAGACAATTAGTTTCTCACCGTCACATTACTGTAAATGGCGCAAAAGTAAATATCCCTTCATATCAACTAAATGCAGGTGATGTTGTAGCCGTTAGAGAGAAATCTAAATCTCTTGAGACAATTCAAAATTCATTGGCTAACTCTAGTAACGTATATGAGTGGATCACTTGGAACACGGAGACGAAACAAGGAACTTTTGTTTCTGTTCCTCAGCGTTTACAAATTCCAGAAAACATAAACGAACAGTTTATTGTCGAATTATATTCTAAATAATTAAATAATCACATTGGTATTTAGCCAAAGGATTTATAGTGTTCTTCAACTTTTAAATCGCGCAACTAAATAACAATTAAAACGAAGAAAAAAATGTCAGTATTTAGTTTCCAAAAACCGGATAAAGTTATAATGATTAACTCAACTGATTTTGAGGGGAAATTCGAATTTCGTCCCTTAGAGCCAGGTTATGGGTTAACCGTTGGTAATGCATTGAGAAGAGTGTTACTTTCTTCTCTTGAAGGATTTGCGATTACATCGCTACGTGTAGAAGGTGTAGATCATGAGTTCTCAACAATAGCTGGTGTAGTTGAAGATGTAACAGAAATCATCTTAAACTTAAAGCAGTTACGTTTTAAAAGACAGATAGACGAGATTGATAACGAAACAGTTACAATAGCACTTTCAGGTAGCGATAAAATAATAGCTGGAGATTTCCAGAAATTTATTTCAGGTTTTCAAGTACTTAACCCAGAACTTGTGATTTGTAATTTAGATTCTAAAGTGAATCTTAATATGGAAATCACAATTGAAAAAGGAAGAGGATATGTTCCTGCAGAAGAGAACAAAAAAGCTAACGCACCTCTTGGAACTATTTTTACAGATTCTATTTTTACGCCAATCAAAAATGTAAAATATAGCATTGAGAATTTTCGTGTAGAACAAAAGACGGATTACGAAAAACTAGTTTTCGAAATTCAAACTGACGGTTCTATCAATCCTAAAGATGCATTAACCGAAGCTGCTAAAACACTTATACATCATTTTATGTTGTTTAGTGATGAGCGTATCACACTTGAGGCAGATGAGATTGCTCAAACTGAAACATATGATGAAGAGTCATTACACATGCGCCAGTTACTTAAAACAAAATTAGTAGATATGGACTTATCTGTTCGTGCTCTTAATTGTTTAAAGGCTGCAGAGGTGGATACATTAGGAGATTTAGTTTCTTTTAACAAGAACGATTTAATGAAGTTTAGAAATTTCGGAAAGAAATCTTTAACAGAATTAGAAGAGCTTGTTATTGTGAAAGGGTTAAATTTTGGTATGGATCTTTCAAAATATAAATTAGACAAGGACTAGTACTAGTCAAAAATTAATATTCAATAATCATATTTTGCTCTCCGCCAATGCGGATATGGAAGCAAGATGATAAAACAAATGTCATGAGACACGGAAAAAAAGTAAATCACTTAGGAAGACAGACAGCGCATAGAAAGTCAATGTTAGCGAATATGGCTTGTTCATTAATTGAACATAAAAGAATTAACACGACTGTTGCTAAGGCAAAAGCGTTAAAGTCTTTTGTAGAACCAATGATCACTAAGTCTAAAGAAGATACAACGCATAACCGTCGTATCGTTATGGCACGTTTGCGCCAAAAGGATATTGTTACAGAACTTTTTAGAGATGTAGCAGTAAAAATAGGAGATCGCCCAGGTGGATATACTCGTATTATCAAGTTAGGTAATCGTTTAGGAGATAATGCTGATATGGCAATGATCGAATTAGTTGATTACAACGAGGTTTACAACCCAGGAAAAACTAAGAAAACGAAAACTACACGTCGTAGTCGTCGTGGTAATGCTGCTAAGGCAGTAACTCCTCCGGTTAAAGCAAACAAAGAAGAAGAATAGATGAATTATCATTTATAAATAATTAAAAAGGGATATACATTTAAATGTTTATCCCTTTTTTTATGGACTGTTCAAAAGTTCTAAAAACACAATTATATTTAAACGAGCTTTTATATTATTTTTGCACATCCAATGGTAGTAACGAAATATATATTAATAATTTTTCAAAATAAACTAACAATTATGCGTCAAGCATAAGCTCCAAAAATTTCTCAAATATTAAATTAAGATGAAATATCAAACTAGAAAAAACGCATTAATTCTATTAGCAGACGGTACAACTTTTTATGGTAAGGCCGTAGGTGGGAAAACAGGATCTTCATTTGGTGAAGTTTGTTTTAATACTGGGATGACGGGATATCAGGAGATTTTTACAGATCCATCGTACTTTGGGCAACTAATGGTTACTACAAATGCACATATAGGAAATTATGGTGTTAATGAGAATGAAATAGAGTCTGAAGGAATAAAAATAGCGGGCCTTATTTGTCGTAATTTTAGTTATCAAGCATCAAGAGCAGATAGTGATGGGACCTTAGAAGACTTTCTTGATAAGAACGAACTTTTAGCTATAAGCGATGTAGATACCAGAGCACTTGTAAGCTATATTAGAGATAATGGAGCGATGAATGC
>JALZVC010000115.1 GCA_023301205.1 Flavobacteriaceae bacterium | reverse complement strand
ACTTCTGTTGGTGTTCCTTTTGCTATCACGGTTCCACCTCCTTTTCCTCCTTCTGGGCCAATATCAATGATATAATCCACGGTTTTAATAACATCAAGATTATGCTCAATAATAAGCACAGTATTTCCTTTATTTACTAGCTTATTAAGTACCAACATCAATACGCGTATGTCTTCAAAATGTAAGCCTGTTGTAGGTTCGTCTAGAATATAAAAGGTATTGCCGGTATCTCTTTTAGATAATTCTGTAGCGAGCTTAATACGTTGTGCTTCACCACCTGACAATGTTGTTGATTGCTGCCCTAGGGTGATATATCCCAAGCCAACATCACGTATCGTCTTAAGTCTCCTAAAGATTTTTGGGATGTTTTCAAAAAAATCACAAGATTCGTCGATGGTCATTGATAGTACATCAAAAATAGATTTTCCTTTATAACGAATCTCTAAGGTTTCTCTATTAAAACGTTTTCCTTGGCAGGTTTCACATTCTACATACACATCTGGTAAAAAGTTCATTTCAATCACTCTCAGTCCGCCACCACGGCATGTTTCGCAACGACCTCCAGTTACGTTAAAGCTAAATCTTCCTGGTTTATAACCACGTATCATCGCTTCTGGCACCTTGGCAAAAAGGCTTCTTATTTCAGAAAACACACCTGTGTATGTTGCTGGATTACTTCGAGGTGTGCGCCCTATAGGTGACTGGTTGATATCAATTACTTTATCTATGTTATCTAGACCTTTAATTTTTTTATACGGCATTGGTTTTTTTACACCGTTAAAATAATAAGCGTTTAGAATAGGGTAGAGAGTTTCGTTGATCAAAGTAGATTTTCCACTTCCAGACACTCCTGTAACTCCTATCATTTTTCCTAGCGGAAATTTTACAGAAACGTTTTTTAAGTTGTTCCCTGTACATCCAGTGATTTCCAGAAACTTTCCGTTTCCTTCTCGCAGTTTATCAGGAATCTCAATTTTTTTAGTGCCGTTTAAATAATCTGCGGTAAGGGTTTTATGTTTTAAAATTTCAGAAGCAGTACCTTCAGATACGATTTCTCCACCATATTTACCCGCTGCTGGGCCTATGTCAATCACATAATCTGCACTCTCAATCATATCCTTATCATGCTCTACAACGATTACAGAGTTTCCAACATCACGTAAAGATTCTAGTGACTGAATCAATTTTTCATTATCTCGTTGGTGTAAGCCAATACTAGGTTCATCAAGTATGTAAAGTACACCCACGAGCTGAGAGCCTATTTGGGTAGCTAAACGGATGCGCTGTGCCTCGCCACCAGAAAGTGATTTAGAACTTCTATCAAGTGCTAGATACGTTAGTCCAACATCTATTAAAAACTGAAGTCTAGTACGTACTTCTTTAATGATTTCACTAGCAATTTTTAATTGGTTTTTACCTAGTCTTTTTTCGATGCCTTCAAACCACGCTGCGAGCTCTACAATATCCATATGGGCGAGTTCTGCAATGTTTTTACTATCTACTTTAAAGTACAAAGACTCTTGTCTAAGACGTGTACCTTGACAAGCTGGACAAGGCACTTTATCCATAAAATCTTTAGCCCAACGTTGCAGCGATTTAGACTCGTTAGCATCATAGGTGTTCTGTAAAAAGGTAGCAACACCTTCAAAATCTATATTGTATTTACGGGTAACGCCTAAGTCTTTACTATTTACTTCAAACTTATCATTTCCGCCATAAAAAATCATCTGTTTTGCTTCTTCGGGCACGTTGCTCCAAGGATCACTCAACTTAAATTTAAAGCGTTCTGCAATCAACTCTAACTGCTTAAAAATCCAATTCTTTTTATGGGGGCCGTGAGGGGCTAAAGCTCCTTGTTTAATGGAGAGTTTAGCGTCTGGTACAATCTTGTCTTCATTAATTTGATACAACTGTCCTAGCCCTTTACAATTAGGGCACATGCCCTTTGGGGAGTTAAAAGAAAAGTTGTTTGGTTCTGGGTTGGGATATGAAACTCCACTTGATGGGCACATTAAAGAGCGACTAAAAAAGCGGGTTTCATTGGTCTCATTATCAAGTACCATAAGTACATCATCGCCATGATACATCGCAGTATTAATGGTTTCTGAAATGCGCTTGTCATTTTCTTCTGAATCTGTAATTTTTAATCGATCAATAACAATCTCAATATCGTGATTTTTATAGCGATCTGTGCGCATTCCCTTTACAATATCGAGTACCTCGCCATCTACACGCACTTTGATAAAACCTTGCTTTGCTATTTGTTCAAAAAGCTCTCTATAATGCCCTTTTCTGGATCGTACAACAGGTGCAAGAATGCTTATTTTTTTGTCTGAATAATTACTAATGATGAGCCCTTTAATTTGTTCATCATTATAGCTTACCATTTTCTCGCCTGTGTTATAACTGTACGCATCACTACCGCGTGCGTAGAGAAGACGTAAAAAATCATAAATCTCTGTAATGGTACCAACTGTAGAGCGTGGACTTTTACTTGTTGTTTTTTGCTCTATGGCGATAACAGGAGAGAGTCCGTCTATTTTATCTACGTCTGGACGTTCTAGACTGCCTAAAAATTGGCGGGCATAGGCAGAAAAAGTTTCAATATAACGGCGTTGTCCTTCTGCATAAATCGTATCGAAAGCAAGTGAAGATTTTCCACTACCAGAAAGACCAGTAATCACTACTAGTTTTTCACGCGGAATCGTTACATCAATGTTCTTTAAATTATGAACACGAGCTCCTAAAACCTCGATTACATCTTCATTTTTTGCCATAGATTGCAAAGGTACTTAAATGGCATTAAAATCTAGAGGTACTGTTTACTTCAGAAATGTTAATTATTTACACTAGCTAAGTGTAAATAAAACGATTTTCTTGCAGTTGAAATTTTCGAAGAAAAAAAGCCTTTACTAAGAATAGTAAAGGCTTTTAAACAAACTGAATGGGGTATATCTAGTTATCTCTTATTGCGTGGACTGTACCTGTGATCGTGTGTGGTGTACCATTACTATCCTCATAACTGCCAGAGAACGAAATGTCAATAAATTGACCCACATTACCTAAAGCAGTTAAATCATACTGTATTGTATTGTTGCTCATATTACCGAAAAGCTCACTTATATCAAACCCAAGATCATTTGGGTCTTGAAAGTCTAAAAAATCATATACGCCAACATATGGGGCAGGCATAAGTCTACTAACCATGAAAATACCGTTATTAGAACTACTATCAAATGCAGAGATAGTTACAGATGGATGTGGAAAATCCCCACTACCTTCAGAAAAATTTGCACTTATATTTTCCGTGACAAATAATGTTTGTGCTCCATTATCTAAATCATATTGAACAAATTCTTCGAGCTCATCGCAGGCCATTAGATTTCCTACATCGGTAAGTGGTGTTGTAAACGTATAGTTCTCAACTGGAAACTGCTGTAAACCGTCTATATCAATTCCTGTAACGGTGAAGTCTAGATCTTCTGTACAACGTATGATTGTTAATTCAAAACTTCCATCTGACCCCACAACCACCGAACTTTCAGTACTTAGATAATCAATAATAGCATAACCATTATCGACAACATTTCCGTCACAATCAGCAAGGGTGCCTATAATTGTTTCTGCTGTTATATTACCACTTAAGGTAATTGTGACAGCGACCGTAGTATCTATATTGAACGGACCTATATTTGTATTAAAGATAGCTTCACTACTACAAGCATCGTTAAAAACATTTAACGCTAATACTTCTCCAGATGGCATATAACCGCACACTTCTCCGTTAATATTGGTTACACCAGAAGTGGTTCCAAACGTAGTGCTTGTAATTGTTATTAAGGTATTTGCTAATGGATTTCCATCTTCATCAGATAATACTAAACAAATCACATTTGCATCTGTAGGGATATCATAGTTCCAAAAAGAAAAATGGGTTACTTCTCCTACGTAGTTGTTTCCCTCTAAAGTAGCTTCGCCTTCTTCAATCCAAACGCCATTTACTTCATCAAAATACCATAATGGGATGGTTGATGGCGCATTTGCTATTAGACTAGCATCTACAGGGATTGTTATGGTTGCTGTAGTCCCTTCCATTAAATTTAAATCTTCCCCGCCAGAACCTCTTAATTCTACTGCTAGCATACCTAAAGTTATTAAACCTTGCTCTTCTCCATCTGCATCTTGAGCATAAAGCATTCCTGGCATTTGGTCTGGCATGGTAGCATCTGTTGGGTCAAGGTGATGTAGAATTACATCTACACTGCCTGTATATTCTGTACCATCTGCATTTACATAATTTCCGTTCAATAA
>JALZVC010000114.1 GCA_023301205.1 Flavobacteriaceae bacterium | reverse complement strand
GCTTCCATCACATACCCTAAAGTATCGTGAATATCTGGAACAATGACGCTGTCAAGGTCTTTGTGTGTTCTAATTGGGTTAGGCAACCAAGGTCCAATGTTAGGTTTCATCTCTACGTGAATATTCATTGCCTGGGGGATCACCAATATGTCGCAAAACAAAATCGCGGCGTCCATTCCGTATCTTCTAATAGGCTGTACTGTGATTTCACTAGCTAACTCTGGTGTTTGACATCTTGTAAAGAAATCGTACTTTGCTTTTATCTCCATAAACTCTGGAAGATAGCGTCCAGCTTGTCGCATCATCCACACGGGTGGACGGTCTACGGTTTCGCCTTTTAAGGCTCTTAGAAATAGGTCGTTTTTAATAGTATTGCTCATAAACATCCTTACCCCCAACCCTCTCCTTCAAAGGAGAGGGTAGCAGGAGTCTTATTTTTTTATCGTTAATAATTTTACAGTTTTTGCAATCACACTCTCTACCGAGGTCGAGTTTGCGATTACCACATTTTTAAAATATTTTCTTACTTCATTGGCGGTAGTCTCACCTATGCAAATGAATAACGGACTGCCATTTTGCACTTGTTGCGGAATCGCTTGAAGCTCTTCCTTGTTTACACTAAAATAACTCTCCACACCACTTGGGCTAAAAAATAAGATTCCATCCCATTTTTGGTTAAATTTCTTTTGTTTTAGGGTCGTTTTATATGTTTTTACTTCAAAAAGACTAATTTCTGAAGTATTTAAAATGTCTGGTAACTCATCTCTTCTTTCACTTCCGCAGAAGTAGTGGAATTGGTCGTTTTTATGATTATTTATTATGAATTCTCCCAATTTTACTGAATTTTGAGCTGTTTTAGTCACTTTTAGTCCGTTTTCTTCTAATAGTGCTTTTGTTTTTTGACCAACGCAGAAAACCCTCATTCCCTCCCGATAGCTATCGGGACTTCCCACTGAGAAGGGAGCAGATTGTGATTTGTTTAAAAACCCTTTTACTCCATTCTGACTTGTGAAGATTATGTTTTCTGTTTTTTTGGGCATTTTAAAATCTAAATACTCAATGGCAATTGCGTTGTAATCCACCATTGAAAAACCTTGACCTAAGAGTAAATCTCTTTGATTGGGTTTTAGTTTTTTTGTGGAGAGGATTGTGATTTCCCTCATCCCCAACCCTTCTCCCGCTGAGAAGGGAGAAGTTTTGGAATCTATTTTTGAATTCTTCTTTTTGATTTGAGCTTTTTCAAAATGCTCAGCTGTTTGAGTTTGTTTTAATTTTATGTCTTTATAAACAGATTCGAGATTATTAAAAACAATATCATTTTGATATCTTAAGACACGATGACCTAAAAAACTTAAATGAAAATCTCTGTTTTCATCTTTTGATTTCTGTTCTTTGGTATTGTGATATCCTCCATCAAGTTCAATTACTAACTCTAATTCATCGCAATAAAAATCTACTATATAACCTTTAAGTGGATGTTGCCTTCTAAATTTTAGATTTTGAAAATTTCGATTACGTAAAACATCCCATAAAGCAGCTTCGGCAGAAGTTTGTTCCTGTCGCAGGTGTCGTGCTAATTGGATTTTATAATCTTTCATAATAAATATCAAATCTTTGATTTGATGCTCCCTTCTCAGCGGGAGAAGGGCTGGGGATGAGGGACTAGCCTAAGCTTCAATAAAAAGCCTACTTTTCCATCTCTGCCTTAGTTTCTTTCATTAACTCTTCTCCACCATCAGCTAATAATCTTTCTGCATCTAAGATTCCAAGATTTACTTGAAGTCCTTTACTATTTAACGCACTAGAAGATTCAACTTCAATCTTTTGTTGACCATCAAGAGAAAACAAACAACCTTTAAATTTAATATCATCATCAACATATGTTGCCAATGCTCCAATAGGTGCAGTACAACCACTTTCTAGTTTTCTTAAAAAATCTCGCTCTATTTGTGTACAGATTTCTGAGGGCTTGTGGTTTAGTTTCGAGACTGCCTCTGTACAATAATCGTCATTTTGCAATGTTACGATGACCATAGCGCCTTGAGCTGGTGCTGGTAGCATCCAGTCTAAATCCTCCCCAACCCCTCCGAAAGAGGGGCTTTCGATTTTCGCTTCGCTCAAATAGTTGTTTAAATAATCTAAACGTTCCAATCCAGCTTTTGCAAAAATGGCTCCATCCCAATCATTATCTTGTAGTTTTTGTAATCGAGTTTGAACATTTCCGCGGAGATCAACAACTTTATGATGCGGATAACGATGCAACCACTGTGCTTTTCTGCGTAAACTTCCTGTAGCAATAGTGCACGATTTTGTATAATCTATCTTATCTTTTGTAACCAAGATATCATCCGTTTCTGCGCGTTCTAAAACAGCCGTTTGTATGATTCCTTTGGGTAATGCTGTAGGCACATCTTTCATACTATGCACAGCTATATCTACAGTGCCGTTGAGCATGGCAACGTCTAATGTTTTTGTAAAAATTCCAGTAATACCTAGTTCGTATAACGGTTTATCGAGAATTAAATCTCCTGTAGATTTTACAGGAACTAATTCTGTTTTATAGCCTAGATTTTCTAATTTTTTTTTAACAGTATTTGCCTGCCATAAGGCTAATTCACTATCACGAGTCCCTATACAAATGACCTTACTCATCTACTTCTTCTAATTTAAAAACCTGATTAATGAGGTCAATACTTTGTTGTGTAGATCCATTTGCTTGCTTTAAATGATTTGCAAACTGGGTAGTGATTTTTTGAATAATACGGTCGCTAATAATCTCAGCTTGCTCTTCATTAAAGCCTGAAATTTTACGACGTTGATTATCTATTTCTCCTATTTTAATTTCGCCTAGTTTTGACTTAAGCGCTTTAATAGTAGGAGCAAATGTTCTGTTTTTTGACCAAAGCATAAACTCAGCAGTAACTTGATCAATAATAGTTTGCGCTAGTGGGATCTGAGATTGGCGGTGCTCTAAAGTAGCATCTGTCACCTTTGATAATTCGTCTAAGTGAATCAAGGTTACAAAAGGATTTTCTTTTACACTTTCTGAAACGTTCTTTGGGATAGAAAGATCTAAAATCAATAAAGGTTTTTTAAGGTATAAAAGCTCTTTACTAATAGTGGGTAGTTGCGCGCCAGTTGCAACAATTAATATATCTGTAGCTGCAATTTCGCTTTGTATGTTTGAATAGTCTTTTACAACAAGATTAAACTTTCCAGCAATCTGTTCTGCTTTTATTTTTGTTCTATTAATGAGCGTAATGTGTTCATTTTTGGTGTGCTTTATTAAATTCTCGCAGGTGTTTCTACCTATTTTACCTATTCCGAAGAGTAAAATGTTTTTTTCAGAAACATACGGTACACGCGCCATAATGTATTGCACTGCTGCAAAACTTACAGAGGTTGCTCCGGTTGAAATTTCAGTTTCATTTTTAATACGCTTACTGGCTTGGATTACAGAATTACCTAAACGTTCTGTGTATAGGTTTAGTAGTCCCATCTTTTTTGAACGTTTAAGACTGGCACGCAGTTGGCTAATAATTTCAAAATCCCCTAGAATCTGACTGTCTAATCCAGTACCTACTTTAAAGAAGTGAGATACTGCGGCCTTGTTTTTAAAGGTATAAGATACTTTGTTGAATTCACTTACGGTGCCGTTAGTATGCTCGCATAATAATCTAACTAATACAGATGGATG
>JALZVC010000113.1 GCA_023301205.1 Flavobacteriaceae bacterium | reverse complement strand
ATTGGGCTAAATACAGAAGTCTCTAATTCTACATCTGGTAAAATACCACCACCATCATAAACGGTACGCCCACCTTTAGTTTTAAAAGCAGTATAATCTTTACTATCTACACGTATAGGATCTCCGTTCTCATCACGATTCCAGTAATCTAATGCTTGTATGCTACGACCACTTGGGGTATAATATCTTGATATTGTTACTTTTAATTGTGTCCCGTACGTCAATTTTTTAGGACGCTGAACAAGCCCTTTACCAAAACTTCTTGCCCCTACAACAACCGCTCTGTCTAGATCTTGAAGACCACCAGACACGATTTCACTGGCAGAAGCACTACGTCCGTTCACTAATACCACTAAGGGGATATCAAGGTCTTCAGGTTCTTTTTTAGTCTTATAAACTTTATTGTATTTAGGAATGTCAGATTTTGTCGTGGTGATTACCTCGTCTTTAGGCACAAATAAGTTGACAATACTAATCGCTTCGTTAAGTAAGCCTCCTGGATTTCCGCGAAGGTCAAGTATAATTTTTGTAGCCCCCTGGCTTTTTAAATCTTCAAGCGCACTTCTGGTTTGTAGGGTCGTTTTTTTGTTAAATTTCTTTAAAACAATATACCCTATATCGCCCTGGGTTAATTTATAATAAGGAACTGCATCTACTTCTACCGCAGAACGTTCTACCGTGGTTTTAGCTTCTTTACCTTGTCTTACGTAT
This sequence comes from Flavobacteriaceae bacterium, assembly GCA_023301205.1. Taxonomy (GTDB): domain Bacteria; phylum Bacteroidota; class Bacteroidia; order Flavobacteriales; family Flavobacteriaceae; genus Patiriisocius. The sequence continues at coordinate 3,376 of JALZVC010000113.1, read as the reverse complement.
GTAACTTTTGCTTTAGTTCCAGCTGTACCTTTTAGTAAGCTGCGCGCATCGCCTTCGTAGCCCTCAATTTTGTTTCCGTCAATTTCGATGATTTTATCACCCGCTTTTAATCCTGCTTTGTCTGCAGGATACTCTTTAAACGGCTCTACAATAAACATTTCGTCTTTTAATGTTCTCACAGTAGCGCCCACTCCAGTATATACCCCACTGTTGCGAATACGTGAATCTTCTACCGCTTGTTCGTTCCAGTATATGGTATAGGGATCAAGATCCGTGAGCATCCCTTTTATTGCTTTATCCATTAATGTGGCTGGCGTTTGCTCATCCACATAATTCATGTTAAGCTCCTTGTAAAGCGTGGTAAATATTTCTATTTGTTTTGCGATTTCAAAAAAATCACTTTTGTTGTTTACAAACCCAACCGAAGTAAAAAACACAACAACGGCAACACCAGTAATTATTAATTTCTTTTTCATAGTACTGTCCGCGTAGGCGGATATTTTTATTAATTTCCGCTATAAGTTGGGAAACTATTTAATTAGACTTGCGTCGAAAATGCTAAACAGTCACTTTCTAGGCTTTTTATGTATTATCAACCCTCAGTCTGAGCACAGTCGAAGACAAAGGATGTAAAATTTCCGAAGAACAACGAAGCGCTATTTTTAATAAGTCGCCTGTCTATCGTATTAGCTTACCAAAGTACCAATAAAAACCGAAAATTAGACAGACTTTAGTCGGTTTAACAAAGAGGCTATTGATTTTTCTAACTGTACGTATGGCACTTCTTCTTTTGCCATGTAAATAAACATCAGCACAAATTTCTTGCCGCTTTCTTGTTCTAAAGACGGCTTTTGTAGGCGATACGCTTCACGTAACTGCCTTTTTATTCTATTTCTATTAACAGCGAGCTTAAAAAGCCGTTTAGGCACTGAGAATCCTGCTTTGGTTTTATCTGTATCCGTAACGGGCAAATACAATACACGAACAGGATATTTTTTAAATGATTTACCCTCCTCAAAAAGCTGTGTGATTGCTTTTTTAGATTTTAATCTGTCTGTTTTGTTGAGGGTGAGTTTCATTATTTAGGCAAAGATAATGTTGTTACCGTGAAGGGAGAAAAATAATCTTATAATATAATTAAATCACTATAAGACAGCATTTAATAAAAGAAGATGTATCTTTATACTCTCCCCATAAAAATAATTTACGAACGATCCCCGTTAAATCTATTTATTATTAAAATTTTTAAATTACACTACTAACTTTTTTTGTCTTTAATTTCAACTTGAAAGCTCAAACCTCAGATTTTTGTGTAGCAGATCCTGTCACGGTTGAAATTGATTCACAAAACAGAACGCCTGGAGACGCTCAACTTTATACCCCAAAGGTATATAATATGACTTTTTGGGCAGTATATAGAGCAGACGGCAGTAGTGACTATACTGTGGCAGAAAACGATGCTCTTGAGGTTATAGCCAATATGAATAGGGAGTTTAATCGCTTTAATATCTTTTTTAAATATCGTGGCGTTAATTATCTATTTAATGACGAAGCCTACTTTGTTGAATTAACTTGTGACTCTGACGACGACGACGACTCTACAATCGAAGGGCTGAGCGTTATAAAAAATCTTTCTAATTTATCCGGTAATTTTGATCCCAACGGTTTAAACACCTATATATTTTATGATTCTTGCGGCTTTTCTGGTTTTTATTCGGGAGTTTCATTAACAGAAAGAAATGTTTATGTACGTTCTGTACGTTTTAAAGATTATCACACCGTACAAGAGGTTGGCCATATGTTTGGCTTAGACCACTCTTGGAAAGGTGTTAAGGAATACGACCCCAACAACCCGAATCAAATTTGTGAACACGTTACAAGAAATACTGCAGACCCTGCTTATAATGCAGACGAGCAGGGCGACGATGTTATAGATACAGCCGCCATGCCACGTTTTAGTAAAATAGCGGGTAATGTCAATTATGTAAACCCTAATACTTGTGTATACGATGGAGATGGGAGAGATTGTCAAAACACCCTTTTTCAGATTCCACCTAATTCTTCAGGAACACTTAATTTTATGAATGATGGTACAGAGTGTCCTACCACAAGTTATACGCAGGCTAATGATCCCGAAGGTTTTACCATACAGCAAGGGTTAAAAATGCGATTAAAAATAGAGGCTGACCCTAGTAGATTTGGTCCTGCCGAAACTAATTTAGAATCGTTATATGAGCCCTATAAAGGGACCTATTATAACGTAGGCCCAAACAATACTAGTTATACTCCGCTCTTTCAACCAGGTTTTAATTATGCATTTATTGAGTGTGACGGTCCTTATCCACAACCAGCACCTTATGGAGAGTCTTTTTCTTTTATTGCTAATAATTTAACACTTGTTAAGAGCAAGTATATAGACCCTCACTTTTATAATACTATTGTACATCCCAATCATTCAGCAATTAGTATAAAAGAAGTGAACGATGCCCTTGGAGCCGCACAGGTTCAAAAATGTTATTACAACAATAATAGAAGTGCTATAGGGGGTAAAGTAACTAAGTTTAATGATGACACATTTAATGCCAATGTAACCATTACGCCTAAGGACTCCACTGCGATTAATAATCCCGTTTTAATAGACGAACTTCCTGCGGGCTTGTATCAAATACAAAAAACGTATGATGATGGAGAAACGCAAGAAGTGATTATTCAAAAAGGGAATAATTAAATGATGGGTAAGTTCTTATATATATTATTTGTTTTGATTCTTGTTCCAAATAGTATCCTTGCTCAATTTGGACCGAGGCAAAACATCGATACAAATTCGCAAAGCACAAGAACCTTAGAGGCTGCAGATTTAGACGGCGATGGCGATGTGGATCTTTTGGTGTCTACCTTTAATATGTTAGTCTGGTATCAAAATGAAGATGGTTTGGGCAACTTTGGAGAGTTACAAATAATAAATAGCGGATATGGACAGAGTTTTAGTGTAAGTATAGCAGATCTTGATGATGATGGAGATCAAGATCTGCTTTATACTTCTTTTGATGACAGTTTAGTAATATGGTATGAGAATACCGACGGACAAGGCTCATTTTCTGGAGATAAAATAATATCTACTCAAGCAATGGGGGCAGATGAGATTTCTGCTGCAGATATAGATGGTGATGGAGATCTTGACGTATTGGTTGGAGCAGATTTTAATAACGAAATTTCTTGGTTTGAGAATTTAGATGGTTTAGGAAATTTCGGGGCTTTAAAATTTATTACCAATCAATCTAATGGTCGCTCAGCAAAAGCTAGTGATCTAGACGGTGATGGAGATATGGACGTTGTTGTTTCGTCTACTGCTCCTAATAATATTGTTTGGTTTGAG
>JALZVC010000112.1 GCA_023301205.1 Flavobacteriaceae bacterium | reverse complement strand
ATAAACTTATTCCATCAATTGCCTGCGTATCTTTCAATAGAAAACAAAACCTATATGATTCTTTCAGAGGATTGTGATATTGATAAAATAAAAAGTATTGCTTTAGAAAACAACATACTATTTTCTGTCGCGCATACTATTAAAAAAGTTGGTGAGAAAAATACAATATTTCAACTTTCTAAGACATAGAGAGTCTAACCCATTTTATACAAAAACTAAATGCCTCAGCTTCCTTCAAAAAATTGAGGCTCCACATTTCTATCCTTATTTGATTACTCACTTTTCCAGAACACAAATTGAGAGTACGCCTCTGTTTTACATCAATGTTTTTACACCAATTGTCAGCAAAAATGTAAAAGAAGTGATCGCAAAATTATCGCATTAACTTTTTGAATTCAGCTAGAAAAAAATAAATCCAAAGCAATCTGTGTGACAACTTTTTTAGTCTGTAAAACGCTGCTTTAGTTCAACGTGAAAACTATATAAAAGGCCCCAAATTCAATATTGAATTTGGGGCCTTTTATTTTTTTGATTTTATTATTGCTCCTCGTAAACTAAAGTTAAATCTTCAATAAGTGTTGCTGTAGTACCATCATCATTAATAACTTCTACAACAGAGCCACTAGGCACCGTAAATGTTAACATATCACCGTCGATTGTCCCTGAAAAATCAGCACCAGCCTGAATAATTGTAACAGTAGAGCCGCTTTGAGTGAAAGTTACAGCATCGGAACTAGGGTCACTTACACAAGTTATGTCAAAACTAGAATTACCGTTTTCCACAATAACTTCAATGTCTGCAAAAGTAGTAGAATTGATTACTGCCATGCCATTACTAGAGAATACTATATTATCACCAGAATAACATCCTGTTTCGGTAATAAGATTTGCACTAGCATTTCCATCTCCATTAAAATCTACTGGAGTTTCTCCTCCAAAAAAGGTTAAATTATAAGTTCCAGTGAGCAAAGCGTCACTAGAATCGTTATCATCATCGTCACTACAAGAGGCAAATATTAAAGCGATTGCCAGCATACTCATAAACTTTTTCATACTATTTATATTTTTTTTGTTTGCGCAAAGATAGAGTTTTCTATAATAATGTATTTTTAAATGAGTTAAAGCACTTGTCCTTATTTGATCTTAACTTATAAAAGCTTTAAACACCCCACTAAAACGAAGGTTAGAACTCGATTGTTCTATTTCATTATAAACGGCTAATAACCTACTTAATTAAATAAGTTCAAACGGGATACTCATCAGGAGATTCTGCGATTGGCGGTATGTCATTGAGTTTGAAATAACACTTTACCTAACCATTTTCAACCCTATAAAATTTCCGAAGTAAAAGCAATTAACTTTATTTGCATTCTCAATTTACACGTAAGAATCCAGTCATTCATTAAAATGCTCAACTTGCTGTTTATCAATGGCTCATTCAATTTTGGTTTCAGTTTCGATTTCGACTTGTTTTTAGTTTGTCAATCAAATAAATAAGAGTATTTTTGCCGTCCATTAATTTGGGACAGAAAATAATTATTAACATTAGACAAAGAACATAATGGACACATTAAGTTACAAAACAGTATCTGCTAACAAAGCCACAGTTACAAAAGAGTGGTTAGTTATAGATGCGGACGGGCACACATTGGGTCGTCTTGCGAGTGAGGTTGCAAAACTTCTACGTGGTAAACACAAGCCAAGCTTCACACCTCATGTGGATTGCGGCGATAACGTGATTGTCATAAACGCAAGCAACGTCCAATTATCAGGAAATAAGTGGAGAGAGAAATCTTACATACGCCATACGGGTTACCCAGGTGGACAAAGAAGTCTTACTGCTACAGAATTGAAAGAAAAGAATCCAGCACGCGTGGTGGAGAAAGCTGTAAAGGGAATGTTACCTAAAAATAAATTAGGTGCAGTGATGTTTAGAAACTTGAAAGTGTATGCAGATGCAAACCACGGACAAGAAGCTCAAAAACCAAGAGAAATTAAAATTAACACCGCGACTAAGTAATGGAAACAATTCACAAAATAGGAAGAAGAAAAACAGCCGTAGCGCGTGTTTATCTTACGGAAGGAAAAGGAAACATCACGGTAAACAAGCGTGAGTTTGCAGCATACTTTACAACACCTACGTTACAGTACAAAGTAAAGCAGCCGTTAGTATTAACAGAAAACGAAACTACGTTTGACATTAATGTAAACGTTTTTGGTGGTGGTATCACTGGACAAGCAGAAGCAATTAGACTTGCATTGGCTCGTGCAATGTGCACATTAAACGATGAGAACAGAGGCATTCTTAAACCAGAAGGATTACTTACAAGAGACCCAAGAATGGTTGAACGTAAGAAATTTGGTCAGAAGAAAGCACGTAAGAAATTCCAGTTCTCTAAGCGTTAACCCTTCGACAAGCTCAGGGACCTTTGCTTTGGATTTTATATTCAACTCAGGTAAAGAGCATTGTTTATCATCTTATCTTTTCTTCGGAAATGTTAAGGCGTGTTAAACGAGTCATTAACAATGTTAAACTATTAGCATTGTCTTTCTGCCGCATGTCGGAATCCCTTCGAGTAAGCGTAAGTAAACTCGAAAAAGTTCTTAATTAAAATTGAATATTAATAAGCTGTTAGTCCCACTCTGCCGGGTGGGACAATTAGTTTAGCATCTAAACCATAGTCTGCCATAGGCAGATAGGTTGACATCTAAACACACAGAACGTAAACTAAAAACAAAATGGCAAATTTAGAAGTAAAAGAATTACTAGACGCAGGTGTACACTTTGGTCACTTGACAAGAAAATGGAATCCTAACATGGCACCGTATATCTATATGGAGCGTAATGGAATCCACATTATCAATTTATACAAAACTGTTGCAAAACTTGACGAAGCTAATGAAGCTCTTAAGAAAATAGCAGCAAGTGGACGCAAAATACTTTTTGTAGCTACTAAAAAACAAGCAAAAGACATTGTTGCAGAAAAAGCAGGAAATGCTAACATGCCTTTCATCACAGAAAGATGGCCTGGCGGGATGTTAACAAACTTTGTAACTATCCGTAAAGCCGTTAAAAAAATGTCAACTATTGACAGAATGAAGGCAGATGGTACTTTTTTAACGTTATCTAAAAAAGAACGTTTACAAGTAGACCGTTTACGTGCTAAGCTAGAAAAAAACTTAGGTTCTATTAGTGAGATGAGTCGTTTACCAGGTGCATTATTTGTAGTAGATACTACACGTGAGCACATTGCAGTTGCAGAAGCTTTAATTTTAAAGATTCCTATTTTTGCAATGGTAGACACAAACTCTGACCCAAGAGTAATAGACTATGCAATACCATCTAATGATGATGCATCTAAGTCTATTGATAAGATTATGACATCTGTTACAGATGCAGTAATTGAAGGTCTTGCAGAACGTAAAAATGCTAAAGACGCAGAAGCTACTAAAGCAGCAGCACCAAAAAAAGAGGCTAAAGCAGAGGTAAAAGAAGCTCCAAAAGCAAAAGCAGCGCCTAAAGCTAAACCAGTAAAGGTTGAAGCTAAAAAGGAAACTGCAGAAGCGACTAAAGAAGAAGAGTAAAATTAGTAAGCAGTGGCTTTGTGGTTTACAGCGGGCTACTATATACTTATTAAGATACTGTTTCGTAAAATTCCGCCCTGCGGAATGACAGATTAAATACATTAAAAGTCGCTACATTCATTTCATTTTTGGAATTAGCGTAGTGACTTTTTTTTAAACAATAATTCATTAATGAGATTCCCGCTTTAGTGGGAATGACAAAATAAATTTTATCATGGCAAAAATAACTGCTGCACAAGTAAACGAATTAAGAAAAAAGACTGGAGCTGGTATGATGGACTGTAAAAACGCCCTAGTAGAAGCTGAAGGAAACTTAGAAGACGCAATTGCTGTACTTCGTAAAAAAGGACAGAAAATTGCAGAAAAAAGAGCAGACCGCGACTCAAGTGAAGGAGCTGTTGTTTCTAAAATAAATGATGCTAACACTAGAGGTGTTGTTCTTGCATTAAACTGTGAGACTGATTTTGTTGCAAACAACGACTCATATACAGCTATGGCTAATGAGATGGCTGCTATTGCAATTAACTATAACACAAAAGAAGAATTTCTTGCTGCAAAATTTGATGATGCAATGACTGTTGCAGAAAAACTAATTGAGCAAACAGGTGTTATTGGTGAGAAACTAGAAATTGGAGGTTTTGAAATTCTTGAAGCTCCTTTTGTAGGGACATACATCCACGGTAAGAAAATTGGTGCTTTAACTGGCTTAAGTACTGCTATTGATGGTGGTGAAAAACTTGCTAAAGAAGTATCTATGCAAGTAGCATCTATGGGTGCAACTACATTATCTTACAAAGATTTTTCTCCAGAATTTGTAGCTAACGAAACGCAAGCTCGTATCGCTGTAATTGAAAAAGACAATATTGAACTTGGACGTTTAGGGAAAACATTGAAAAATATACCTACCTTCATCTCAAGATCCCAATTAACCGATGCTGTTCTAGCAAATGCTGAAGAAGCTGCTAAAGCTGAACTTAAAGCGGAAGGAAAGCCAGAGCAAATTTGGGACAGAATCCTTCCTGGAAAAATGGAGCGTTTTATCTCTGATAACACGACATTAGACCACGAGCAAGCTTTATTAGACCAAAACTTCATTATGGACGACAGTAAGAATGTAGGTGACTACGTTGCTGCTCACGGTGATGTGAATGTTGTTGGTTTTAAAAGAGTAACTCTAGCATAGTTTCGATACAATTTTAAAAAGACTCGCGTTGCGTCGCTTTTTAAAATCACTCAACCACCTAAGTGTGGTTAGATTATTAATACAATCCGTTCTCAATTAAATTGAGGACGGTTTTTTTTTGTTTATCGACCTATATCTATATATTGCCGGCTATTAAAAAACCACCAATTATGAAATTACGATTATTATTATTTCTAGCAATCGTTTCACTTGCTAGTTGTGCCAATGGGTACAAAGAGATTAAGCCACAAACTTTAGGATACAATTCTAGTAAAGAATCTAATGGGATTGTATTAAGTTACAAGTACGATCTTCTGGATAAAAAGTATGCGAAAAAAGAAGATAAAAAAGATGTTAGATTGGTCGCTATCAAAATTCAAAATACAACAAACCAAGATGTTGTTTATGGAAAAGACATATTTTTAGAATATCAAAATGGAAAATTAGTAGCACCATTAGAATTTAATCAAACCTTTAAAATGCTAAAACAGCAACCAGCAACGCATTTGCTCTATTTACTATTAACACCTTTACAGTTTAGCTCATCTGACGGAAGCGGATCTAGCTCCACACCAATAGGTCTTGCAGTAGGTCCGGGACTAGCTGGCGGAAATATAATCGCAGCGAGTTCTGCAAATAAAAAATTTAAGGGAGATTTGATGACATACGATTTAAATGGAATGGTAATAGAAGCAGGAAAAACAAAGTATGCTTTAATAGGAATTCAATCTTCTTCTTATGATGCATTACAACTTGGGATAAAGTAAAAAATAATCCGTCCTCAATTTAATTGGGGACGGATTATTTATGTCTGTTTAGTTTTTTAATACCCAAAATCTTCTTTTATCTTATCTGCTTTATCCAGCATCTTATCAATAGTTATAAAATCTACTTCTTCTTTGTTAAAAGCACCTTGAAAGGTACGCATGGCTTTTTTAGGCTCTCCAGTCTCTTCATAAAAACGTCCTAAATAATAATCCCCTAATACGGTATCGGGATAATCTCGTTTTGCCATTTTTGCAATGATTTCAAGTGACTCCCATTGCTTTCTCTTTTCCGAAGCAGTAGCGGTAGCAATAAAATCGTTTACCCGTATCGGGTTGTCAAGCCCAAAAAGATCTTTTATAGTAGCGTATTTCTCTGTTAGGTACTCATGAATTGGTTTTGTAGTTTTCATTAACTCATTTGTAAACTGTTGTTTACTAATAGGCCTATAGACTGCAAATATTTTTTCTAATGCATTAGGAATCCCTCTGCCTACGAGGCTGTAATGTGTTGCGCCTTCAAAATTATCAAAGTAATAATTAAATGATTCACTTTTTACTGTGCTTAGTTGTGCATCTAGATCTACTGCTGCTTCATTAAGCCCTTTAATGTCATCTGTACCTGTGGCTAAATAGTAGAACATCTTATTCGCTATAGCAGGAATACGTTGCGCAAGTCGCTCTGCCATTGAGGGAGCAGTATCGGGGCTTAAGCTAACAATCCCGTTAAATAAAGGCGGGTCTTTAAACATATAGTAGTTAATAAAATTTGCCGTAAAGTCATGACCTACTGCAATAATAAACTTTGCCGTGCGGTACTTAGAATCTATATAAGGAATAAGCTCTAACCCTAAAAACTCAAAAAACTCTGCACCACTCTCCGCTGGCATATAATTAGTATCATCATAATAGGCATCATCGTATCTTGAATCTCCTTGGATCACGCCCACAACAATAGACTCTGGCATGTCTTCCCAATAACTAAAATAGTCAACATTGCCGGCAACCGGCTCAAAAAGATAATCTGCATCTAGGACCAAAACTATAGGGTATACTTTATCTTGATTTTCCTCATAGTTACGTGGTAACTGTATTTTAATTCTACGCGTAGTATCAAGTTTTCGAGATTCAAACTCTTCATAAATAGTTTGAGCTGGTGCTATGGTATAGCACAGTGACATTATAAGCAATAAAAGTATTTTTTTCATTTTTCTGAAATTTTATAAATGTGAAGATAATGAAATTTGAAAATACCAAGACCTCAAATAATAAATCCATGATATTGATTCATAAAAAAACGCATCTAAGTAGTTAATTATCAGGTATTATTTTTTACAAAATAAACTTACAACTAAAATATTTTTTGACTCATTAACAGCTTAAACACAATTAAATATAGCCACAAACAACAATACGTGTTTTCCCTTAGTCTATTTCTTTCAGGAGGTATACTTATTTTTTATGTATATTGTATGCACCAAATAAATAATCATCTTACTGAGTTAGTTCAGAAATTGTTTCTAGTATTACTACTAATAGCATTTTTTTGAAGTGATTTTATCACACGCAGTAAGGCCAAATAACACACTATGAAACCAAATTGTGCCTTCCTTGCACGCCAATTTGTTAATAGCAGTTCCTGTATTGAACAACTATTACAAGAAAAAAAATACCAGATTACAAGAAAAGATTGCTCTGGTGTAAGAGCGCTGCGCTACATTTTAAGAGAGAAACCTTCCATTTGTATATTAAAATCATCATATAACGACCTTTCTGGTCTCGATGTAGTTAAACAAGCTATTTTAAAAAAGAGTAAGACAAAATTTATAATCATATTTAATAAAATAAGCGAAATTGATATTGCAATAGCAAAAAAGAATAACGTCTCTGGATGCTTGAGTTGTGATGACAGCCTGAATGAAGTAATTACTTGTTTGAAGGCGGTACTTAAAGATGATGATTATTTCTCTAAAGAAATTCTCAATAATATAGACGAAAGCTATTTGGAGAACTACACCAACTTTACAAGTTTTCAGATGAAAATTATTGCTTACATCGGTTTTTATGATAGCCCAGAAAAACTAGCAAAAAAATTAAATACTGGCATTGGGGCGGTTCGTGAAGAAATGATTTTAATTAAATCGCAACTTCGCCTCGATAGTAAAGAACCATTGCACAAATGGGCTGCACAAAACACGAGTTTTATTGAAACAATAGTACTTAAATAAACCCCTTAAATCATGAAAATTGTTCAAAAAAAGCATATTTATATCTGTATCACAATAAGCGCTTTGCTTATTGTGTCGAGTGTTATTGTGCTTTTTCTACTTTAATCTACCCTTGTTATAAATAGGCAAGGCAATCAGTGAGGTAACTCCTATTAGTAATATAGACGCTATGTTTGAAGTCCAAACAATCCATCCAAAGGCAGTGCCTACTGTAATCTCAATGGCAAATAAAGTTAATATACCAGCCACAGCAGCCGGATAAGTGCCAAAACCACTGTTAGTAAAAGCAAAAGTGAAACTGCCTACCACAAAAGTAATTATCAATGTACTAAAGGCAATGTTAGACGTTTCATTGAGTGCCAAAGTCGCTGCATAGAATGATAATACATATAATCCCCAGATTAAAAACGTATGAAAAATAAAAGTCATTTTTTTTTTCATGGTTAAAACACTCAGCACTCCTTCTTTTAGACCATTTATAAATGTTTTAATTTTTACTATGAAGTCAAATTTTAAATATTTAAGCGACAAATAGCCCGCAGTAAGCATAACTAATCCAATTACGCCAATTATAACTAATTTTTGAACTGGAATTAAATCTGTCACATAAGTATAGAGAATATCATACTTCATTAATATTGCTGCAACTGTAAATGCAAGTAGAAATAGTAGATCTATAATACGCTCTGATATAATAGTACCAAAACCTTTTTCAAAAGGTATCATTTCATATTTGTCAAGTAATATCCCACGTGTAACTTCCCCGCTTTTAGGAATAAAAATATTCATGACATACGCTACTGCTATGGTCATAAAATTGTTTGCAAGTTTTGGTTTGTAACCCAATGGTTCCAACATAAACGACCATCTATAGGCGCGAGATAAATGACTAAAAATACTCAAGCTTACCGATATGACTACATAACCGTAATTTGCATTTTTAAAATACGTCTTGAGTTCTGCTAATTGCGTATCAGTAAAATCAATAAAGACATACCAAATTAAAAAAATGCCAAGCCCAAGTGGGATGGCAATTTGCAGAAATTTAGATAATGATTTTTTCACAACTAAGTGAGTAAGTTATCTCCATTAGGGAAAACTAAACTTGGCTTAAATTTAAGTGCTTCTTCTCTAGTCATCATCCCATAAACAATCAAAATAAGTATGTCTCCTGGGGCAACCTTCCTAGCAGCTGCTCCATTGAGAGTTATCTCACCACTACCTCTTGGACCAGGAATAGCATAAGTTTCTAATCGTTCACCATTATTATTATTCACGATCTGTACTTTTTCTCCTTCAACAATATTAGCCGCGTCAAGTAGATCTTCATCAATAGTAATACTACCTATGTAGTTTAGGTCTGCACCGGTAACCTTTACGCGGTGTATTTTAGATTTTACAACTGTTATTAACATACTGCAAAGATAGGTAAGATTTCAGAAAAAAAACAATAATTAAAACAGAGGCAGTTTTTTAACCTTTTCCTAGACTAAGGTTATCAATAAGTCGCACCTCACCAGAGAAGACAACTATAAAAGCCCTATAGGTATTGGCAATTCGTTTTCTCTTCGCAGTTTTTAGCGTAGCTTCATTTGCAACAATAAAATATTCAACAGTTAAGGTGTCGTGATTCTCAAAAACGTTTGTCACATACTCATTAAGTTTTGAAATACTTAAATCACCCCATCTTTGCTTTACTTCTTGAAGTGTTTTGTAAATGAGCGCAGCTTCCTCAAATTGATTTTTGCTCAATCGCGCATTTCTGGAGCTTTTTGCAAGACCATTAGTCTCACGAATAATTTTACAGCCTACAACACGAATCTCGAAGTCTTTTATCTCAACAAGCTTCTTAATGATCTGTAATTGCTGAAAATCTTTTTCTCCAAAATACGCCGCTGACGGCAGTAAAGCCTCAAATAACAGGCTTACAATTGTACCCACTCCATCAAAATGACCTTTTCTAAAAGCACCTTCCATTTCCTTAGCTATAGGGCCAAAATTGTAATTTACAGCCTTAATTTCTTTACCGTAAAGGTCCTGTGCACTGGGAGCATAAATTAAAATTTTATCTCCAAGCGTTTTTAGTAATTCTACATCGCCTTTTAATGTCCGGGGATATTTTTTTAAATCATCTGGATTGTCAAACTGCGTAGGATTTACAAAAACACTAACCACACAAAATTCATTTTCTACAAGTGCCATTTTCACTAAAGAAAGATGCCCCTCGTGCAAAGCCCCCATAGTGGGTACTAACCCTAGTGTTGGCGCACCCAGACTATTTAGTTTATCTTTAAGTTCTACCTGTGTTTTATAGATTTGCATGCTTTTATTTTAATAAAAAGCTAAATTAACTTATTCCGCTTAAACTGCATAAAATTTCGTAATTTTGCATGTTTTTAAACAAATAACCTAACTAACCTTTATTCTATTGAAATGCGGTATGCATTTTGTCGTCCTTCTTTAGTAAGGATACTATTTTTAGATAGAATATGTTGGTGTAAAATTAATAGAGATGAAAGATAAAAGAGTCTTGTATGTGTCGTCAGAAGTAATTCCATATTTACCTGAGACCGAGATTTCTTCGATGTCGTTTGAAGCCCCGAAAATGGTGAATAACAACGGAGGGCAGATTAGAATATTTATGCCGCGTTACGGTAATATTAATGAGCGTCGTCATCAATTACATGAAGTTATACGCCTTTCTGGCATGAACCTGGTTATTAACGATTTAGACATGCCTTTGATAATTAAAGTTGCTTCTATTCCAAAAGAGCGTATGCAAGTTTACTTTATTGATAATGAAGATTATTTTAAACGTAAGGCAATGTATGCTGATGAAGATGGTAACTATTTTAAAGACAATGATGAACGCGCTATATTTTTTGCAAAAGGCGTTATAGAAACTGTAAAAAAATTAAACTGGTCACCAGATATTATTCATGTTCATGGATGGCTCGCTTCTTTTTTACCTCTGTATTTACGCAATTACTACGGAAATGAACCGTTATTTGAAAACAGTAAAATAATCACATCAGTATACAACCAAGGTTTTACTGGTACACTGAACGAAAAAGTTATTGACAAGGTGCTTTATGACGGTATGGAGGAAGAAAATCTTCTAGAGTTAAAAACACCCAACTATATTAATTTAATGAAGATTGCGGTTAAAAATTCTGATGGAGTTATTATGGGGTCTGAAGAGGTATCTGATGAGATTAGTAAATTTATAAAAGCTCAAGATATTCCGGTATTACCATTTCAGAAACCAGAAAATTTAGAGCAATCATACCTTGATTTTTATGAAAAAAAAGTGCTCCAAAGCACTGAAGAATAAGCATATGAAAAAGAAACTTTTTTTGCCATATACAGTAGCAATTTTTTTAACAATTATTGGTTTTGCCTCTTGTAGCGAAGATTTTGAAAGTATAGGTACAGAAATCGTGAATGATCAAGGCCTATCCATTGGGGTCAATGATGAGGCTACTGTGGT
>JALZVC010000111.1 GCA_023301205.1 Flavobacteriaceae bacterium | reverse complement strand
ATTAGATTCCTAATTCTTTTTTCACATCTGTAATTAAGTCTTTGCCATCTGCTAGAAGAACGCCGTTACCAGCTGTAGCGTCAAATACATATTGTATTCCTTGGGCTCTTGCTACTTTCTGGATTGCTCCACGTGCTTTTTCAAGAACAGGTTGAAAGATATCTATTTCTTTTTGTTGTAAATCTTGTACTGCTTGTTGTCTGTAAGCTTGTATGTTGGTTTGCATGCCTTGAACTTCTTGTATACGTTTTTGATTTTCCTCATCTGTTTGGCCAGAAGCTTCAGCATCATATTGTTTGATCTTGGTGTCAAGCTCTTGTGCCATTGCTTTGATTTCTGTATCGTAGGTCTTTTGTAGCTTTTCTAGTTGACTCTGTGCGCTTCTCATTTCTGGCATAGCTTCAACAAGTGCCTGTGTATCGATGTGAGCAATCTTTTCTTGTGCGTTCATAAAACTAGTTGCACATGCAAAAAGTACTAAGGCAATCGATAATAGTTTGAAATTTTTCATTGTAATTAAATTTAAATTAAGTGTTATATTATTTAGGGTTTATTTGTTAATTGTCACCTTCTCCTTCTTCTTCATCAGGACTTCCCCCTTGCGGTGGCCCTGATGGAGATCCTGATGGAGGCCAAGTCTCTCCATTACGAACAGCTAAGATTGAATCTTTTCTTCGCTGACGCTCTGCTAATAATGTAGCTCTTTTTGCATCAAATTCTGCCTTTTTAACTGCTCTAATAGAATCACGTTCTTTTTGTCTTTGTTCTAATAAAGACAGTCTTTCGTCTTTTTTAGCTTGTGTCGCGATATCACGCTCTGTTACTTCTTTATCCTCTTCTAAAGACAATGCATCACGCTTCTCTATGTCATTCTTGTCTTGTTTTGAAGTAGCTTGTGTACGTTTTGATGCTCTATTAATACTTCTTAAAACGATATCGCTAATGTCATTACGTTCTGCTGCGAATAGCATTACCACATCTGCAGATTTGTCAAAAATGAAATCATACTTTTTATTTACTGCTACTTCTTGCACAATGTTGAATACCTGATCTTGAATAGGCTGGATTAATTGTCTTTTTTGAATAAGGAGATCTCCACCTGGGCCAAAACGGGCCTGTTGATAATCTAACATTTCTGTTTCTTGAAACTTAATCTCTTCATCGCGTTCGTCAATAAGTTCTTTAGTAAGAAGGACACGTTCATTAGCCAGATCTAATTTCATCTGGTCAATCCCTTTCTGCATTTTATCAATATCAACCTTCCATCGTTGTACTTTACCTTCTAATTGAGTTTGTGCTTCTTGATACTCTGGTACACTCTCAAGAATGTAATCCATATCAATATATCCAATACGAACTGATCTTTGGGCCTGAGCCATAAATGTGATGCTTAAAAAAGCCACTGCTAAAAAAAATAGTTTGTTAAACTTCATAATTTAAAAGTTGATTAGAAAATATCGTGCCAAAAATTAAAATTGTTGTCCAATGATAAAGTGGGTTTGCCATCCGTTTTTTTCTGTTCCTCCTAATACTGGATCAAAACCATGAGCAAAATCGATTCCCAATAAACCAAATGCAGGCATAAATATACGTAATCCTGCGCCAGCAGACCTACTAATTCTAAAAGGAGTAAATTCCCTAAAGCCATCATACGCTCCTCCTCCTTCTGCAAAACCAAGTACATAAATGGATGCAAGTTGTTTTAATGTAATAGGATACCTTAATTCTAACGAAAATTTATTGAAAACCGTATTTCCATCTACCGTAGAAAGTGATTGATTAGGATATCCTCTTAATTGAACCACTTCACGCCCATCTAAACTAAATGCTCCTAATCCGTCACCACCAACAAAGAAACGCTCAAAAGGGACTATACCTCGATCTTGATTATAAGCTCCTAAGAATCCAAATTCTCCTTGGGTACGTAGTACAAGTTTGTCTATTAGTTTGGTATACCAAGTACCTTCAAACTTCACTTTGTAATATTCTAGAAACCTAAACCGTTCTTGATCAATTTTTCCTTGGTCTGGATTTCCGTTTGCATCTTGAAACTCTTCTTGTTCTCCTAAATTTCCAAAATCTTTGTTAGAAAATAAAGAGTAGGGCAGTGTAAGCTTAGCTGATACATTAAACTCTGATCCTTTGATAGGATATATAGGGTTTGTGGCAGTATTATTTCTACTTAGGGCTATCGTATATGCTAGGTTGTTAGAAAAGCCATCTCCAAATGTAAATAGCGGTGTGTTGAAGTTCTTTAAATTATAATGCTGATAACTTATTGCTTGAGATAATGTAAAGAAGTCATCTGGAACTTGTAGTCTTTGTGCGATTCCAAGAGAACCTCCTGTGATTAAAAATTTACTATCCCTATCTACATTTCGTCCTCCTCCTCCTTGAAAATCAAAAAGAAATTGTATTGAATGCGAGAATGACGTGCTAAACTGTATTGGTTTTTTTCCCCCTAACCATGGCTCAACAAGGTTTAGACTATATGTAGTGAAAAACGCACTGGCTTGTGCTCTTAACGATAGTGTTTGCCCATCTCCCATTGGTAAGGGCTTGTAGGCTTCTTTGTTGAAAATATTACGGAGTGAGAAGTTGTTAAATGAAAGCCCTAATGTGCCCACAAATCCGCCACCTCCAAAACCTCCTTGTAATTCGATCTGGCTAGACCCTTTTTCTACTACAGAATATTCCATATCTAAAGTACCGTTGTTAGGATCAACATTTTTGAAATTAGGTGCAAGCTGTTCTGGATCAAAATATCCAAGTTGGCCTAGTTCTCTAATGGTACGTACTACATTGCGTTTACTGTATTTTTGTCCAGGTCTTGTGCGCAATTCTCTATAAATAACGTGATCATTAGTTTTGTTGTTTCCTACAACCGTCACTTGATCAAAATATGCTATCTTCCCTTCTCTAATACGAATTTCAAAATCAATCGTGTCATTTCTAACAGCTACTTCAACAGGATTTATATTTGAGAATAGATAACCATTGTTTTGGTAAAGATTGGTTAGGTCATTTGCTTCTGGGTCTGTTTCATCTGTAATGCGCTTTTGTAACAAAACACCATTGTAGGTTTGTCCTTTTTTAATACCCATTATCTGCCGTAACTGTCCATCTGTGTAAACGCTGTTTCCTAGAAAACGAATATCGCCAAAATAATACTTACGGCCTTCTTCAATTTTTATATCTAGCGCAACATTCTTCTCATCGATAATAGTCAAAGTGTCTGCTAAAATGCTAGCATCCCTATAGCCATTAGCTTTATATTTAGCAATTATAGATTCTCTATCTTCCTTAAAGCCTTCTTCAGAGTATTTACTGCGTTTTAAAATGCGAATTGGATTTTTACGCTTTACGTTTTTCATGACTGCACGCAATTGTTTGTCTGATAACGCATCATTATTTTCAAAGTTAATTTCTTTAACCTTGACACGCTCGCCTTTGTTAATTAGGACTTTCATGTCTTCTCCAATAACTGAACCTAAAGAATCTATTGCGGTTTTTGTGCTAACGATAACGCTTGTGTTAAAAAACCCATCTTTTTTATACTTGTTCGTAATATAATTTTTTGTGGTTGTAATAAGGTTTTTAGTGATTTTAGTCCCTTTTTGAAGGCCATTATCATCTTTAAGTTGTTTTTCCTTATTTTTTTTAATTCCTTCAAAAGTAACATCGTTAAGTCTAGGTAGTTCAACAATGTAGAGTTCTAAGTCTATTTCATTACCATTAATATTAGTAACATAAAAAGCGATATCACTAAATAAGTTTTGCTCCCATAATTTTTTTGTTACTTGACTTAGTTTTTCTCCGGGAATGTAAAGTTTGTCGCCCTTTTTAAGACCAGCAAATGCAATTACAGTTTGCTCATTAAAATTTTGAGCACCAGAGACGGTGATACTATTTAAAGTGTAAAGTATAGGGTTGCTTAAGTCTTTTTCTTGAGCTTGAAGGCCGATGAAGCAAAACAGGGTAAGTGTTACCGCGAATAAAAACGTTTTAAGAGTATGCAATCTTGCGCTTGTGTTAAAGTTGTTCACTTGTCTTTCCAAATCTTCTTTCTCTTTTTTGATAGTTTAAAATTGCCTCAAAAAGATGTTTTTGTGTAAAATCGGGCCATAACGTTTCTGTAAAAGATAATTCTGCATATGCTATTTGCCATAACAAAAAATTACTAATACGTTGCTCTCCGCTGGTACGTATTAATAAA
The DNA here is from genome assembly GCA_023301205.1 of Flavobacteriaceae bacterium. Lineage (GTDB taxonomy): Bacteria > Bacteroidota > Bacteroidia > Flavobacteriales > Flavobacteriaceae > Patiriisocius. The sequence goes on along the minus strand of JALZVC010000111.1, from coordinate 8,784 downwards.
TCTACATCTGGCAAGTTATTGGTATACAGATGTTCGTTTACAAAACGCTCATCAATATCAAGCGGCGAAATTAGGTTATTTTTCACTTTAAGACTAATCTCTCGAATAGTTTTTGTGATTTCTTCGCGTGCTCCGTAACTCAGCGCTAATGTAAGCGTCATCCTACTGTTTTTATTGGTCTTGTTAATTACATCTAGAAGTTCTCTTTGAGCCTTTCCAGGTAATGATTCTAGATTGCCTATAGCATTTAGTTTAATATCATTATCCTGTAAGGTTTTAATCTCCTTCTTTAGTGAAGACACTAAAAGTTTCATCAACGTTTCAACTTCTAGTTTAGGGCGGTTCCAGTTTTCTGTAGAAAAGGCATAAAGTGTGAGGTATTCGATGTTAATTTCTGCACAAGCCTCTACAGTTTCTCGTACTGCCTTAGTGCCATTTTTGTGACCTATAGCTCGTAATAACCCTTGTTTTTTTGCCCATCTACCATTGCCGTCCATTATGATGGCAATATGTTTAGGGAGCTTTTTGTTGTTTATTTGAGATTTTAAATCCATTAAAAATTACAGTAACAAGGTTGTCGCCCAAAGCTAAATGTAAGAGTTATACCGGTAAAGACATACCAATCATTATTGTTGGTGTCTCCAAATCTTGCATCTTCAAATTCACCATCTGGCGCGACGCTACCATCTAAAGAATCGCTAAAAGTATATCTTGCGCCAATTTCAAAAGCCGCAATGGCATTTGTGCTTACTGTGGTTTTAAAACCAACCACCATAGGTATTGCAAAGTCACCAGCAGAGTCAAATTTAACAATTTCTCCCGTATCGGGTGTTAATCGTAAGGCATCATAAGTTAAATAAGTGATGCCAGAATATAAGTAGGGAGTACTCGCTCGATTACCACTATATGTGCTAAATTCCCAAAACGTAAATTCAAGACCTAAAGAAAATTCAGTGATTCTGTTTTCAAAAGAAAAACCTCTTTGTTCCCTTCTATCTTGGTTCGAATCTGAGTCTTCCCCGCTAAGGTTCGTGGTAATTATACTTGCTCTAAAAGAGTGTCGTGGACTTCTGTTCCATTTCGCGATACCGCCAATGGCTAGTGTGTTTGGGCTAATATAAGTTGTTCTACCTACGTCGCTAATAGCATTTGCGCCACCAATAAAACCCCCTATTTCATAGGTCTGACTGTGTAGGTTTAATGCACCAAAAAACGTAAGTGTAAATATTATTAGGTACTTCATTTTTTTTCTAAAAGTTTGCAAATATACTAATTAACTGTGGCAATTAACACCATTTGCTAGATGTCGATGAGTCTAGTTGATTAACAATTTTTAGAAGCATTTATTGCTTAATTACGTTTGTCTTCTCCCCAAAGAAGTTTTTCACGAAGCGTCTTTATGAAACTTTCGTCGTGCAGCTGTACCATTTTTATAGTGAAAGGCGCCTTCTTTATGCGAAGTGTGGTGTCTATGTGTAAGGAGATAATTCGAGAATCTAATGATACTAAAAACTCGTCTCCTCTGCCAGAAACAGTTAGGTCAATGACACAATTGTCTGGTAAAACTAGTGGTCGTGCACTTAAATTATGAGGTGCGATAGGGGTTAAAACAATATTACTGGTAGATGGGTCTATAACCGGACCACCGCAACTTAGCGAATATCCAGTAGATCCAGTAGGTGTTGCGACAATAAGGCCGTCAGAAAAATAAGTTGTTAGGTATTTTCCATTTACCTGAGTATCCACCTTTATCATACTAGTGGAGTTCTTTCTGTTTACCGAAACCTCATTAAGTGCAAAATTTGACTCCGTAATATTTTTTTGAACTGGTGTAGTTTCGATACTTAGTAAACTTCTTTCAGAAATTGTATAATCACCATCAATAATGCTAATAATACTTTCTGAAATGTATTCTTTTTGAATAGTAGCTAAAAATCCTAAACGGCCTGTATTTATGCCTACTATTGGAATGCCCGTATCCCTCACATAAGTTACTGCTTTTAATATGGTGCCATCACCTCCTATGCTTATAAAAAGATCATAGGATTTGTCTACCGTAACGAAGGTTGCAATACTTCCAAGCGAAGCGCCGATTTCTTTTTCAACAAGCTTCTTATAATTTTCTTCTATAAAAAGCGTAATGTTTTTTTTCTGAAAAGTCTCAATAATAGACAAGACGTACTTGCCACTATTTTTATGATAAAATTGACCGTAGATTGCTACTTTCATAATTACATATTAAGATATTTATCAAGATAGATAGATCTTTCTTTAAGGCTTTCAAGTAAAAGATCTTCATCATGACTTGAGATAACATTGTAGCCATAGCGTCTAAAAGCTTGGACAATCTCATTCAGGCCTTGATGCCCTATTTTTAAAGTGGCTTGCATAATATCGGTATTTAATTGCGACACTAATATTCCGAGAATTTTTGCATCATTAGATTCTACAATCTGGCAAATTTCGCTAAAAGAATAATCTCGCACTCCTTTTTCTATTACTATTATGCCACCTGTCTCACTTAAAAATGGTGTGCTATTAAAAACACTAATAATATCGCCCAACTCATAATAGCCTTGATATTTGTTTTTAGAATCTAGTACAGGAACGATATTAGTGTTGTTTCGGGCAAATGCTTCGAGAATATCTAGCCAGTTAGTGTTTAGTCTAACAAAAAAAGGCTCTATGGCATAGCCATAATCGGCAATCATTTTATCTGCGTCAAAGCATTGCGCGTCAGTGCAGCTAATACAGCCTTGAAAAACACCCTCTTTAATAATAGGAAAATGAGAATAGGTAAGCTGATTAAAAGCTGATTGCAACTCTTTAATGCTTTTTTTTGAGGCAAAAGGTTTAACGTCGTTTATGATAAACTGTATTGTGTCCACAATTTTTTTTATGCAAAATACTTAAATAAAGCCTAGAGCCGAAAACAAGCTTTGTATTTTTGTAGATTAATTTTAAAAATGATGACAAAGTTAAGTGTAAATATTAATAAACTTGCCACCCTGCGAAATGCTCGTGGCGGAAATGTACCAGACTTGTTAAAAGCAGCGAGTGATATAGAATCTTTTGGTGGGCAAGGAATTACCATACATCCTCGCCCTGACGAGCGACACATACGTTACCAAGACGCTCGGGATTTAAAAAATGTAGTCCAAACAGAATATAACATAGAGGGCAATCCTATAAAGTATTTTATGAATCTTGTTTTAGCCATAAGACCAACACAAGTGACCTTAGTGCCAGATAAAATAGGTGTTTTAACCTCAGACGCTGGGTGGGATACCATTAAGCATAAATCTTTTTTAACTGAAATTATTCAAGAATTTAAAAGGAACGACATTAGGACATCCATTTTTGTCGACCCTGTGCTAACAATGATAGAAGGCGCAGCTGCGGTAGGGACAGATAGGGTTGAGTTATATACAGAAGACTTTGCGGTAGGCTTCGCAAAAGGAAATCAAACAGCTGTCGCGCCTTATACTGCTTGTGCGATAAGAGCACATGAACTGGGTATGGGTGTTAATGCAGGTCACGATTTATCTTTAGATAATATTGCGTACTTTAAAAATAATGTCCCACATTTAGCCGAAGTGAGTATAGGCCACGCATTAATTAGCGAGGCTATTTATCAAGGATTAGAAACAGTAGTTAAACAGTATTTGCAAAAACTAAAATAGATGATATTACATTCAAAAATAATGGGAGAAGGAAGGCCCCTTGTTATTTTACATGGGTTTTTAGGTTCTGGTGATAATTGGAAAACACTTGGTAACAAGTTTGTGACAGATGGGTTTGAGGTGCATCTTGTAGACCAGCGTAACCACGGCAAGAGTTTTCATAGTGACGAGTGGAATTATGAAGTAATGGTAAATGATTTGCAGGCTTATTGCATCCATCATTCGTTAAGCCATATTTCATTAATAGGTCATTCTATGGGTGGTAAAACAGCTATGGAATTTGCGGTTAAATATCCAGAGATGATTAAAAAATTAATTATTGCAGATATAGGCCCAAAAGGATATCCATCTCATCATCAGGATATTTTAAAGGCACTAGGCAGTCTAGATTTTAAAGTGTTGAAAACAAGGAAGAAAGTAGATGAGGTTTTGGGAAGTTATATACCAGATGTGGGAACCCGTCAATTTATTCTAAAAAACTTGTATTGGGAATCTCCAGGAAGTCTAGGGTTAAAAATTAATTTACCAGTCTTGAAGGAGCACATTTCCGAAGTAGGTAAAGCCCTTAATATGGGCGCTCTTTTTGTTGGAGAAACCTTGTTTGTGCGTGGAGAAAACTCAAATTATATCGAAGATCTAGATGAATTAGGAATAAAAAGACAATTTCCGAAGTCAAAAATAGAGACTGTTTCTGCAGCAGGGCATTGGTTACATGCCGAGAATCCCACTGATTTTTACCATATTGTGATTAATTTTTTATAATATTGCGAGGTGATTTTACTATGTATGCATAGTAAATTTTAAAAAACACACACCACAAATTTTTAATCAAATCTATTTAATTATGAAGAAAATATTATTTCTTGCCGTGTTTACACTTGCATCTGCAGTGATGTATGCTGGTGGCTTCAGGGTAAATTTACAGGGCAATAAGTCTCTAGCAATGGGGCATACAGGTGTTGCTGTTGTAAATAACGCTGAACTTGTTTTTCACAATCCCGCGGGATTAGTATTTCTAGAAAATAGGCTAAGTATCGCTGCTGGTGGTTTTCCTGTTTTCTCTAATGTAGCGTACCAAAATACAACTACTGGTGAGTCTGCTGAAACAGATAGTGGAGTAGGGACTCCATTTTATATATATGCTTCTTATCAAGCAACAGATTGGTTAGCTTTTGGACTTGGGGTGTATACACCTTACGGAAGTGAAGTTACGTATCCAGATGATTGGGCTGGTTCTCACTTGGTGAACAACATTGATCTTGCTGCTATATATTTTCAAGCTTCTGCAGCAATTAAAGTGAATAAATTTTTTAGTTTCAGTGCTGGATTTATCTTCGTTAACGGAAATGTAAGTTTAAATAGAAATCTTTCACGTACTTTAACGGATCTTGAAGGTAATCGTTCTGAGGTAACTGTCGATGCTTCTGGAGTTAACGATACGGGATGGACAGTAAGCGCTTTGTTTAATGTAACAGATAATTTTAGATTAGGAGCAACATATCGTTCTTTAATTCGATTAGAAACAGATGATGCTACAGCAGATTTTGAAAATATTCCTAACTCTCCGGCTACACCTTTTGAAGATACAACGGCATCTGCAGAAGTGCCATTGCCAGCAGAGATAACGGTCGGTCTATCGTATGAGTTCTATGATAAATGGCTTTTTGCTTTCGATTTGCAAACAACCTATTGGAGTGAATTTGAGAATTTAGATATTGATTTTGCAGATCCTTTAATTCCAGATTCGGTTAACCCTCGTAACTATGAAACGGCCTCAACGTATCGTTTTGGTTTACAGTACGAAGCTTCAGAGAGATTTACATTAAGAGGTGGTTATTATTATGATGAGTCACCTATACAAGCTGGGTTTTTCTCTCCAGAAACGCCGCGTAACGATTCTAATAATTATACAGCTGGACTTACTTTTGATGTAAATGATCGCTTGCAGATTGATGCTTCATTCTTATATGTGCAGTTTGATGAAGTAGATGCTTCTTTTGACTTTTTTGAAGAGAACGGAGTTCTTGTTCCTTTTGGAGGGACGTACAAGTCTAATGCATTTGTGCCAGGATTAGGAGTTACTTATAAACTTTAATTTAAACCGTATTATCAAGATGAAAAATTATATAAAAATAACAGCAGCAATTGTAGCTTTAGGGTTCGTTAGCTGTGACCCAGAATTTGATAATTCTGTAGATGATGCTGGATTCTTCGAGTCTGGAACTGCAGATTTTAGCAACTATGTTGCTGTAGGTAACTCGTTAACTGCAGGTTTTGCAGATAATGCGCTTTATATCACAGCGCAAGAAACTTCTTATCCTAATATCATGGCAAACCAATTTTCTTTTGTGGGAGGTGGTGAGTTTACGCAGCCTTTAACAGATGATAATATAGGTGGATTACTATTGGGAGGCACTCAAATACAACCAAACAGATTTGTTCTAGCATTTGATGCAGCAGGAAATCCTGGACCAGTAGTATTAGAAGGAACACCTACAACAGATGTTGCAACGAGTGCAGTAGGGCCATTTAATAATATGGGAGTTCCCGGAGCTAAAAGTTTTGAATTACTTGCACCTGGTTACGGAAGTGTTGCTGGTGTTACACAAGGAACTGCAAATCCATATTTCGCTCGTTTTGCAACATCAGATAATGCTACAGTTATAGCAGATGCTGTGTCATTAAATCCTACCTTCTTTTCTTTATGGATAGGAAACAATGATATTTTGTCTTATGCTACCTCTGGTGGTTCTGGTGTAGATCAGTTAGGTAATTTAGATCCTAGTACGTATGAGTCTAATGACATTACAGATCCTAATGTATTTGCTTCTGTATATAGCGACCAAGTAACAGCTTTAATGAGTGGTGGTGCACAAGGTGCGCTTGTAAACATCCCAGATGTTACATCAATACCATTTTTTACAACAGTACCTACCCAATCTATTCCATTAGATGCGGCTACAGCAGGTGTGGTTAATGCACAGTTTGGTCTATATAATACTCAGGTTTTACCTTTATTAGTTGGAGCAGGTATTATTAGTCAAGAAGAGGCAGATTTAAGAGTTGTTAACTTTACAGCAGGTGTAAACTTTCCAATTATGACAGATGATGATTTAACAGATGTTACTAATATTTTAATATCACAAGGAATAGATCCAGCAACAGCTGGGTTACTTGGGCAATTACGTCAGGTAAACGACAATGACTTAATGGTTCTTTTAGCTGCAGGTGTATTAGGTACACTAGCAGATCCTTCAAATCCAGCTTCTGTAATTGGAGTTGGGGTGCCATTAGCAGATCAATTTGTGCTTGCTGCTTCAGAGCAAGCTAGAATTAGTACTGCCGCTGCTGGGTTTAATGCAGCGATAGAGGGTCTAGCTGCTGCTAATGGTCTTGCTTTTGTAGATGCGAGATCTGCTTTAGCAGAGGTTGCTGCTACAGGAGTGCCTTTCAGTGGAGGTGTATTAACATCTCAATTTGTTACTGGAGGTGCTTTTTCTCTTGATGGGGTTCACCCAACACCAAGAGGGTATGCATTTACTGCAAACGTAATAATCAATGCAATTAACGCGCAATATGGAGGTACAATCCCTACAGTTGATATTGGTAATTTTGGAACAATTACACTAGAGAATAACTAGTAGTTTTCTTATTTAAATTTAAGGCGCCGTTTTCTAATCATGATTACGGCGCTTTTTTTATCTTTAAATTTCTGAAATCGTACTATTGTGAACTGCCCACTACTAATTTATTAACTAATGAAAGATGCGTATTTGAGTATACCATCTTCCTGTTTCTAAACCATTTTGTAATGATGAAAACTATTCTAAGAGTATTACTGACAGCGTTAGCGGTTGTGTTGTTGTCTAAAATTCTTCCTGGCGTTGCTGTAGAAGGTTATGTGTCTGCTATTATCGTTGCGGTCGTCATTGCCTTGTTGCGCTTTATTGTAAAACCAGTTTTAGTGGTATTGACGATACCGATTACTATTATTACTTTAGGCTTGTTTTTATTGGTGATTAACGCCATAATTATACTGCTCGCAGATTATTTTATTACAGACTTTGTTGTAAAGGGCTTTTGGTGGGCGTTTCTATTTAGCTTACTATTATCTTTTTTGCAATCAATACTTTTTTCTTTTTTAGATAAAGATTAATTGCTTCGGAAATGTGCTTGATGTTTAGCAACTTTCCGAAGCAATTTTATCTTGCTTAAAGATCAGTTATTAAACCTATTGTACCCGTAATAAAAATCACTATTTTTGCAGTCCGAAATTTTAGCGAAATAAAATGAATATTACTAAGAAAGAAATAGACAATTTAAATGCCGTACTTACAGTAGAGGTAAAGAAAGAAGACTATGCAGATAAAGTGCAGGGAATCTTAAACAACTATAAGAAAACAGCCACTATTCCAGGTTTTAGAAAAGGACATATCCCAATGGGTATGGTTAAAAAACAATACGGAAAAGCAGTGCTTTTAGAAGAGGTGAATAAAATACTTCAAGAAAATTTACATAAATATCTTACCGAAGAGAAGTTAGATGTCTTAGGGAATCCATTACCTAAAAATGATAATGAGATTGACTGGGATGGAGAAGACTTTACATTTGAGTTTGAACTAGGATTGTCTCCAGAATTTAAAGTAGATGTTACTAAGAAAGCAGTGACACAATATAAAGTGATTGCAGATTCAAAAATGCTTGATAACCAAGTTAAAACAATACGTAAGCAATACGGGAAGCTGACTAATAAGGATGCAGTTGAAAAAGGGGATGAGGTAACTGGAACGTTTACTAATGAAGATGCAGCTATTGACAAGAAAACGACATTAGAGCTTGACCTTGTAAAAGGTAAGACGCAAACTAAAGCGCTTTTAGGTGCTAAGGTTGGTGATGTGATTACACTTAAAACAAAAGGCTTATTTGCAGAAGAAGTAGAAAATCAACGCCACTTAGGTGTTGATCCTGTAGCTTCAAAAGGGCTTAATGTAGAAGTAGCTTTTACAGTAGAAGAGGTGAATTCTCGTGAGATGTCAGACCTAAATCAAGAGTTGTTTGACAAGCTTTTTGGTGAAGGGGTTGTAACGTCTGAAAAAGAATT
>JALZVC010000110.1 GCA_023301205.1 Flavobacteriaceae bacterium | reverse complement strand
AGAGAAGATTCTCCTTTAAGAAAGGCAGAAAATGCTATTGCTATTGATAATAGTGATATGAATCTTGAAGACCAATTTCATATTATTTTACAACTCGCCAAAGATCGTATCGCAGGTCGAGTTTAACTTGAAACCTTACTACATCTAATAACTACTTTAGTATTGTCTATCAAAGTAGTAAAGAAAAGATACGTTTTGCCCCCATCTTTTAACTTCCATTTTTTTCGCAGTTGTTCTACTGTTTCAGTGAAATTACGAGTGGTGACATTTGTTTTTAGACCACTTATATTCGCTTTCATTTCTTTTTTAGAATAGGGGATAATTTTTTCAATTTTAAAACGCCTACCAGGAAAATCAATTAATATTTCAGAAGTAAAAAGATGCGAATGTTTATGCAGTTTAGCAATTTGTAATTGTTGTGAAATATGACTAAAACCTCCACCTTTTAAAATGGCTGCGTTAGGTTCGTAAAGATATTCTTGTGGTAAATGATAATTTGTTTCAGTTATGACATCCAAGTTAAAACTGAAGGTTTCATTAGTAGCTGCTTTAATGTTTATCGTTTTAATTTTTACAGATATTTGATTATCAGTACTACAGAGCCAAAGCAATTCTTTAACCTCATTGTTAATACATACAACGTGAATCTCAAAAACACCTTTTAATTCTTGTAAACCCACTTGAATATCAAGCATTGGTGATGTTTTGATAAGCAATAAATCGCAATTGCTTAACAGTGAAGAAATATGTTCAGGAATATTGGGTTCACAATCATTTAGGAAAAACACCTTTTGTTTGCTTTCTGTTCTACGAGAAGGATCAATGTAAATAGTTGCAAATTTTTTAGCATCTTCAAGAATGCTCAGTCCGCTTTTATTTATTACGGAAATATTTTGGGCATTTAAATGCGTGAAATTATGTTGTGCAATAGCGCAAAGAGATTCATTTAACTCAAAATAAGAAACACTTGACGCTATTTTAGAGAAATGATACGTATCAATACCAAATCCACCTGTTAAGTCTGCTATTGTCCCTAACTTTATTAAAGAAGCCTTGTAAATGGCTGTGTGTTCTGATGAGGTTTGTTCTAGATTTAATTTAGGAGGGAAATAGCTGTTTTCTAATTCTAATAAATAGTTTAGCTTTTTTTTGGCTTTTTCACGACCTTCTATTTGTTGTATTAGTTCTTGAACGCTAATATCTGGAAAAGGACTTCCAGCAAAGGCGAGTTTAGCAATATTACCCTTATAGTCTTTTATAAATTCTTGAACTGGTTGTGTAAGTATTTTAGTGTTCAATAGTAATAATCTTTAGCTCATTAGTCAATGAAAAAAGGGCTATGCCAGCAGATTGTATTACATTCATACTACTGTTGGTGCCATACATAGGTATATGATAAATTGCATCAAGCTGTTCTATTAACGTCTTTGAAATGCCGTGTTTTTCACTCCCTATTAGTAGCGCAATATTCGTGTTTTCTGAAATACTAAGTTCTTGAATAGCATTGCTATTTGCTGTAATCTCTAGACCAATAAGTTGTGTGTTATTTTTTTTTAAAGAAACTAGAACATCTGTTAGGTCTGTAACACAAGAGTAGGGTACTAATTTTTCTGTGCTTCTAGCGGTTCTTTTTAATCGAGAAGATTTGATGTCTATGGTATTTCCGTAAAAAATGATTTCTTTTACGCCAAAAGCTTCACAAATTCTAAATAAAGCTCCTTGATTTGCCGGACTCTCCAAATGATCGCAAATAACCGTTATAGGAAACTGTCTTGTGATAAAATTGTTTTCTTGATGTGAAAGTTGATGGCTCATAACAAGGTGCAATCAATTCTCGAAAGCATATGCAATAATATTTGCTCCCATACGCAGCGCTTTTAGTCTTACTTCTTGTGGATCGTTGTGAATTTCAGGGTTTTCCCATCCATCGCCTAGATCACTCTCAAAAGTATATAGTAAAACAAGTCTTTCTTCTATGGTAATACCAAACGCTTGAGGTCTACCATTATCATGTTCGTGAATTTTAGGTAGCCCATCAGGAAAGGGATACTTAAAATTAAAAATAGGATGATTGCCGGCTAATTCTTCTAAAGGACTATTAGGGAAAAGTTTAGTGATTTCTTTTCTTATATATTGATCCATACCGTAGTTGTCATCAATATGCAAAAATCCTCCACTTAGCAAATAGGTGCTTAGATTTTCTAAATCTTCTGGGCTAAAAAATACGTTACCGTGACCAGTTAAATGAATAAAGGGATAATTAAATAAATCTACGTTATCAGGTTTTACTACTTCTGACTTGGGAGATATGGTAGTATTTAATTCTTGATTACAAAAACGAATAAGATTAGGCAGTGCTGTGGGGTTCCCATACCAGTCTCCACCACCTCCGTATTGCAGAACAGCTACTTCTTGTGCTAAACCTAATTGAAAAACAAAAAGCGTACAAAAGGATACCAAAATCTTTCTCATAAACTCAAATGTAAATAAAGCAAGGCGCAAATAGAAAAATATGATTAGATTTTTTCAATCATTTCACAAAAAAGTGAATTAATGAAAAATTTATGATCCGCCTTTAGATCTAAGTCAATTTTTGTTGACGCAGTCAGGACAGAAATATCGCCTACAACGAAAAATGAATGATCCCTTTTTTTAATAGGGTTTTTTTCAGATACTAGAGTAGTTTGTAACATGTAATCACTTAAAAAAAATAGTTGGTTCTTTTGGGGGAGTTAAGAACTAAATGATAATTGATGTCTGCAAGATAGCATATTTTAACGATGTATGGTTAAATAATTTATTTCTTGTAGGTGTTTTCGACAATCTATCAATTTAGAACCGCCAACGTGCTGCAAGCTACAATAGCTGCTGTTTCGGTACGTAAGCGTCTATTTCCAAGAGAAATTTGGTTGAAACCCATAGAGTTTGCTAGTTCAATCTCTTTAGTAGAAAAATCACCTTCTGGTCCTATTAACAACAAATTGGTCGTGTTTGGAACTATAGAATTCTTAAGTTTTCCTTTTATTCCTTCTGATTCACAATGTGCAATGCCTTTAAAATTTTCGCCGTGAGGCAACACCATAAAATCTGAAAATGAAATTGGGTCATTAAGTTTAGGAAGAAAGCAAGACAAAGATTGTTTCATAGCGCTAATTATTATTTTTTCATAGCGCTCTTTTTTAATTACTTTGCGCTCACTGTGGTCACAAATAATTGGAGTTATTTCGGTAATTCCTATTTCAGTTGCTTTCTCTAAAAACCACTCAAAACGATCATTTAGTTTAGTAGGTGCTACTGCCATATGCAGTTGATAGGGCATTTGCTCTTGTACGGCTACTTTAATTACGTTTGCCTTACAATTCTTTGGGTTGCTGCTAGTGATTTCTGTAGTAAAAAGAGTGCCAGTGCCATTGGTAATATACAAGATGTCGCCCTGCTGTTTGCGTAATACTTTGTGTATGTGGCGGCTCTCTTCTTTGGCGAAAATAATTTCGGAAGCCGTTTCAGCTATATTGGGTTGGTAAAATAAGTTCACAGTATTCGCTTCTTTGTAAGGTTAAAATTTCATTCTTGCATTTGCCGAAATATCAAAGCCAGAAAACATTTGCTCATCGTATTTTAATTGTCCCACAATGGCAATCATCGCTGCATTATCTGTACAATATTCAAATTTAGGAATATGAGCTTTCCATCCATACTTTTTTTCTGCTTCGAGAAGTGCCGCTCTAATGCCGCTGTTCGCAGAAACTCCGCCACCTATTGCTACTTCTTTAATTCCAGTAATTTTAATAGCGTTTTTTAATTTATCCATCAAATAAGAAACTATTGTATATTGCAAACTCGCACAAACATCTTCTATATTTTCTTCAATAAAATTTGGATTTTCTTTTACTTGTTTTTGTATAAAATAAAGTACTGCCGTTTTTAGACCGCTAAAACTAAAATCCATAGGGCCTACTTTAGGTTTTGTAAAGGGAAAACGCTTAGGATTTCCATTTTTAGCATATTTATCAATCAATGGTCCTCCAGGATAGGGTAATCCAAGTATTTTTGCACTCTTATCAAAAGCTTCACCAACGGCATCATCTAGCGTTTCACCAATGACCTCCATTTTGAAATAGGAAGAGACCTTTACAATTTGTGTGTGGCCTCCACTAATGGTCATTGCTAAGAAGGGGAAGTTTGGCATTTCGTTAGTGCCATCATTAATAAAATGCGCTAAAATATGAGCTTGCATGTGGTTTACTTCAATCAACGGGATATCTAAACCTAAGGCTAAAGACTTTGCAAATGAGGTGCCTACAAGTAAGGATCCCATTAAACCAGGACCTCTCGTAAATGCAATGGCTGCTAACTGTTTTTTATCGATATTTGCTTGGCGTAATGCTTGATCAATTACAGGAACAATATTTTGTTGGTGGGCACGTGAAGCAAGTTCAGGTACAACACCGCCATATTGTTCGTGAATTTTCTGTGTTGCAACAACATTTGAGCATATCTTACTGTTATTAATAACAGCGGCGGCCGTGTCGTCACAGGAGGATTCTATACCTAGTATATATTTGTTTTCTAACATCTAGTAAAAGGGCATATTATTTGGTATCAAAAGTAAAACAATAAAAGCTATCAAAAAACTAGGTAAAATACTTGTTAGAATATTCATAACTCTTGTTGTGCTTATTGTGCTACTTGTTATTGTTTTATCTATCCCTACTGTACAAACTAAGGTAGCTAAGCGTGTTACAGATAGTATTAATAAACAATACGATGTCAATATTACTATTAATCGATTAGGTCTTAACTGGCGAGGAGAACTTGATGCTCGTGAGATCTACATTGGTGATCACCGCAATGACACGTTAATATTTGCTAAAGAAATTCAGGCAGACATTTTAAATTTTAAAAATTTATTTAGTGATGACTTAGGTTTTGGCTCCATCGTTTTAACAAAAGCAAAACTCCATTATAAAACCTACAAGGACGAACAACGAGATAATCTTTCTGTTTTTTCTCAAAAGTTTAATACTGGAAAAGGACAGACAAATGTATTTGTATTATTTGCAGATCATTTAGAATTACTAGATAGTGAAGTTTATATCGTTGATGAAAACTTAGATACCCCAGAGATTTTAATGCTAGATGGGGTGAACTTAGATGCAGATGATTTTAGATTAGTAGATATAGATGTTAAAGCACAAATTAATAGTATGTCTTTAGCAGCGCAAAGTGGTTTCACTATTAGTGATTTGAAGGCTAATTTTTCGTATACCGAAGAAGCTCTGAAACTAGAAGAGCTTACCTTACTTACTGATGATTCTAAACTTAGAGGAGACTTAATTTTTAACTATACCGTAGAAGAAGGAATGTCAGACTTTATGAATAAGGTAAATATTGACGGTACTTTTGAGAATAGTAAATTAGCGACAAATGACTTAAATACTTTTTATAATGAGTTTGGTGAAAATCAAAATTTATATGTTGACGGGAAATTTGACGGTACACTTAATGATTTTAGATTTAATAATGCAAGAATTTCCTTAGGAGATACTAGGGTAGTTGGTGATTTTATTGTGAAAGACTTAATCTCACAAGAACGTGAGTATACTATTACGGCCAAAAATCACAATATAAAAACTAGTTACTATGATTTGAGACGTTTTATGCCACGATTAATAGGAGAAAATTTGCCAGAAGAGATTAAACCTTTAGGGAACTTTCAGTTTAATGGAAATACAGAAATAACTTCTACAACCTTAAAGACCAAGAGTACACTTCAAAGCCTAGTAGGAAACGCGATTGTTGATCTTAATATGGGTAGGATTAATGATTTTGACCGAGCTACTTATGAGGGGAAAATTAAAGTTGATAATTTTAATTTAGGAAAACTTACAGAAACAACCTCTTTAGGTTTAATTACAGCAGATCTTGATGTGAAGGGAAGTGGATTTTCTCAAAAAACTGTAAACACAGCAGTCACAGGAACGGTAACTTCTTTTGAATTTGAAGGGTATAATTATCAAAACATAGCAATTACTGGAGCCTTAAAAGACCCAGTTTTTAACGGAGATCTTACTATTGATGATCCTAACTTAGAACTTGATTTTAAAGGTGTTGTGGATGTGTCTGATTCTTTTAATCAGTTTAATTTTGAAGCAAATGTTAGATACGCAGAACTTAATAAATTAAATCTTATTAAACGGGATAGCGTAAGCATATTTGCAGGCAAATTAGAAGTAAATATGGCTGGGAGCACCATAGACAATGCGCGAGGAACAATCAACTTAAAAGAGACGTTTTACCAGAATGAACGTGATAACTACTATTTTGATGATTTTAATATTGTCTCTAGTTTTGAAGGAAAAAAAAGGACAATCGCTATAGATTCTCCGGATATTATCAATGGTGGCATATCAGGAATTTATACTATTGAAGATATTCCTAATTTATTTAAAAACGGTTTAGGTAAAATATATGCTAATTATATCCCAGAAGAGGTGACTTCAGCTCAGTATATTAATTACAACTTTACCGTATATAGCAAAATAGTCGAGCTTTTTGTCCCTGCTTTATCACTTGGAGAGAATACTAAAATTGATGGCTCAGTTTCGTCAGATGAAACCAAGTTTAAACTTAATTTTAACTCACCAGAAATTCTATTATATAACAAATATTTAGGTAATATTAGTGTTGAAGTGAACAATAGTAATCCGCTTTATAACACATATATAGAAATAGATTCTGTTTACACAGGCGTATACGATTTTAAAAATGTTGCCATCATTAATAAAACCATTAATGATACTCTATATGTGCGATCTGAGTTCGCTGGGGGAAAGAAAAAAGAGGATATTTTTAATATGGCCTTGTATCATACCATAAACGAAGAAGGGAAATCTGTTGTTGGTTTTTCTAGGTCTAATATTATGTATAACGAAAATTTATGGCATGTCAATAAAGACGATAATAGGCAGAATAAATTCGTATTTGAAGATGATTTTTCAACTATTAATATTGATGAAATTAAGATTAGCCATAACGAAGAAAGCATTGATTTAGAAGGCGTTATTCGTGACTCTACCTATAAGGATTTTAAAGTGCGGTTTAATGATGTAAACATAGGCCATATAGTCCCTAAAATAGATAGCTTGCGTCTCGACGGAAATATTAACGGAAACCTCAACTTTTTACAAAAAGGAGGCGCATACTTCCCTGATAGTAATGTAACAGTTAATGATGTTAGTATTAATGAAACTGAGTTTGGAGATTTAATATTATATATTAAAGGAAATGAAGACCTAACAAACTATAGTATTAATACCACCTTAGTCAATAATAATGTGGAATCTATTAGTGCAATAGGAGAGATTAATGTGTCTGGTAAGTCACCACAGATAAATCTTGACCTAGGTCTTAATGAGTTTAATATGACAGCTTTTAGCCCTTTTGGTAAAAATGTTATTACAAACATAAGGGGCTTGGTTACGGGGAACGCAAAAGTGAAAGGAAATTACAAATCTCCAGATATAAATGGAAGATTAGCCCTAAAAAATAGCGGTCTAAAAATACCTTATCTTAATATTGACTTTGACATTGAAAATAACACGATACTTAACTTAACTAAAGGTCAAATAACAATAGAACCTACAGAAATAACAGATGTTAGGTATAAAACTAAAGGGAATTTATCTGGAAATGCCACGCACGATAATTTTTTAGATTGGGAGTTAGATCTTACTGTTGAAGCTCCAAAAACACTAGTAGTACTAGATACCCCTCCTGTAGAAGATGCTTTATACTACGGTACGGCTTTTATAAGTGGTTCCGCAGCAATAAAAGGTCCTGTTCAAGAGCTAGTGATAGATGTGGAGGCTACAACAGAAGAAAACACAGCCTTTAAAATACCTATCTCAGAAACAGAGTCTATAGGTGACGATTCTTTTGTGCGATTCATATCACCAGAAGAAAAAGAGGCTCGAATTAATGGTGTTGTTGCAGAAGTAGAAGAGGTAAAAGGTTTAACACTCAACTTTGAATTGGATATTAACCAAAACGCAGAAGTAGAGGTAGTGGTAGATCAAACCAATGGTAGTACTCTTACCGGGAGAGGAGCAGGTATCCTTTTAATTGAAATTAATACGTTAGGTAAATTTAATATGTGGGGAGATTTCCAGGTTTTTAGTGGTAATTATGATTTTAGATATGGCGGTTTAGTACAGCGAAATATTGAGGTGGAACCGGGTGGTAGTATAAATTGGGACGGTAAACCAGAAAAAGCCCGTCTAGATTTAAGAGCTATTTATAAAACGAAGGCTAATCCTTCTCTATTATTAGATAACCCTACGGTAAATAGAAAAATACCTGTAGAAGTTGTTGTCGATCTAAAAGGGGAGCTAAGTCAACCAGAACTAAACTTTGATATTAAATTTCCGCGTGTAAGTTCTATTGTACGGAGTGAGTTAGAGTATAAATTGCAAAACCAAGAACAGCGTCAAAATCAAGCACTATTCCTAGTAGCCTCAAACTCTTTTGTAAATGATGAATTTTCCGGTGCTGGAGGTATAGGAGGTAGTTTAGTGTCAGATCAAGTATCTAATTTACTTGGTGAACTATTATCAGATAAAGATGGTAAGTTTGATTTTGGTATTGATTATCGAACTGGACAAAATTCGCCTACTGCTCAAACGGCAGATCAACTTGGAGTATCCATCTCAACAAAAATTTCAGAAAGGTTATTAATAAATGGATCATTGGGTGTTCCCATTGGTGATGTAAATGATTCTTCTGTAGCTGGAGAAATAGAAGCTCAGTGGCTTATTAATGAAGATGGAACGCTACGTTTAAATTTCTTTAACCGTCAAGCAGACATTCAGTTTATTGGTGAAGACCAAATTTTTGAACAAGGAGTTGGTACAACTTATACGGTAGATTTTAACACCTTTAAAGAATTAATATTCCGATTGTTCAATAAAAAACTATCCTTAGAAAAACAAAAAGAACAGGAATTACCAGTAGTTCCAGATGATAATAGTCTCCCTGCTGGCTTCGGAAATATTCCAGAAGATGAAGAGAAGGATTAAAATTAATAAGCAAACCACTATAGCCTGGCCGCTACCAAATACTATTTGCTAGCAATAACCGAAATCTCGACATTAACATACTTAGGCAGATTTGCAACCTCTACAGTTTCTCTTGCCGGAGCTCTATCATCATTGAAATAAGCTCCATATACAGTGTTTATATTGGCAAATTGGCCCATATCATTGACAAAGATGGATGCTTTTAAAACATTTTCAAAAGTCATGTCTGCCGCTTGTAAAACAGCATGTAAGTTTTCCATCACTAGTTTTGTTTCTTCTTCAATACTGCCTTTAAATAACTCCCCTGTTTTAGGGTCTATGGCAATCTGCCCAGAAGTGTATAACATATTTCCGTTAAGAACTGCTTGATTATAAGGTCCAATAGGAGCAGGGGC
Organism: Flavobacteriaceae bacterium; assembly: GCA_023301205.1. Classification (GTDB taxonomy): domain Bacteria; phylum Bacteroidota; class Bacteroidia; order Flavobacteriales; family Flavobacteriaceae; genus Patiriisocius. The sequence goes on along the minus strand of JALZVC010000110.1, from coordinate 6,597 downwards.
GTTTGGTGTTGAAATTATTTTTTTCATAAAAACTAGTTTTAGGTTATCGTATTAAAACGTTGTGGTATTGAATGTAGCTTATTTCCGTAGTGAAAATTATAAATTTCTGTCTGGAATTCTACGTTTATCATACTTTATATCACTAAGAACACTGCTCTTAATCCCAATAAAAAAGAACCAAGAAGTATTAACACTACCAATAGGTGTCCAGTTAAAACTCATCTGCCAACTCTCTAGGTCACGCTGAAAACGAAATTGGGTGAGTGTAATTCCATCATTTACAAAATCATAACCAGAAGATACACCTACCCGCCATCTAGGAGACAACTCAAGATTAGTACTAAACATAAGGGATTGCGAAGAAATTTCATCTTGCCTGGCGTTATTATTATACGTAACAGTATAGGCTAATCGCAAATCCCAAGGAATATTAAATCTATAGAACTCTTTACTTTCATAATCAGATTCATCATCTGGTTCAAAAAGAGTACCGTCTACTGTATTGGTAGCTTCTCCAAAAAGGTCATCTCTTCTACCACCATTTCTAGAGGTTTCAGTATCATTTCGGTTTTCATTATTCGCGTCAAGACCTCCTTTAAGTTCATCACTGCTAAATGAGTAGCTAAGACTTGCGTTTGCTCCTGTAAGTCTAAATAAACTACCTCCATTACTAATATTAAAAACATCGATAGGAGTGTTTGTATTATCTAATGCGTATGGATTTAGAACACCTCTAAAATTGACGTCTAACCTATCTACAATCGGTATACTTCCTGTAACGTTAATTGGGCTTATATTTAATGAATCTCCCGTAATGTTGTATGCAGTAGAAAAATTAAGGTTATTAAGTAATGTAATTTTTTTTGGTTCTGTAGCGGTGCTGTCCCTTGATCTTACTTTTGCTTCTAGTGTGTTACTTACTGAAAGACCTACACTACTGCTAGCAATCCTACCTGGGGCTCCAAAAAGTGTGTTTTCAAATCGCGAAAACGACACAACTTCTGGATCTGCTGCTTCATCTGCCGTGTTAGGAATTAAAAATTCATCAAAAAATTGATCAAAAGAAGGGTTGACGTTATAGCTTACAGAAGGCCGTATCACGTGACGTATACTTTGAATTTTTTTGTCTTCTCCACGCTGAAAAGTTCCATAAACTGTAGTTCCTAGGCTAGCCGAGAAATTGTATGTGCGATAACTATCAAAACCAGCTATAGTGTCTTCAATAATAGCGCCTACGTTGTCGTTTGCCTGTTGATCAAATCGCCTTCTAATGGTCTCTAAAACCCAAGTTTCTTGATAATTACTACTCAACGAAGCACTTATATGTTTAAAAACTTTAAAATTTGTAGATATCGGTATGCTATGACGCGCACCTATTTGAGCGTCGTCAAACATCTGTGCGGTAAAAAATAGAGAGTCTACAGTCCGTATTCTATTCTCCGCGGTAACATTGTATTGTAAATTAATATTTTCAATAAGACCCTTTTTAGTACCCACTTTAGGTGCAAATGGGAAGACACGCGCCACACTTCCATTAAAATTAGGTAGTGACAAATTTATCTCTTCAGTTTGCGTGTTTTGCGAATGCGTAGCCGCTACACTAATATTTACTTCTGGCACAACCTCAAAGGTTTTAGAGTAAGAAACAGAAGAGCTTAATGTATTAACAAGTGCGCTAGCATTGTTAGTTTGGTTTAGTGATTCCTGAAAAAAGCGGCTACTTCCTAAATTTACATTTGCAGAAAAGCGCGAGGTAGGATTAACCTTTGCGTCTTGTCTATGATCCCAACGGATATTATAGATATTACTTTGACTAAAGTCTGAAAAACCACGCTCACTTTCAATATTGTTCTCAAAGCGAACACTTAGATTTCCAGAGAATTTATAACGTAAGGCATAATTAGTATCTGCACGCAGCCCAAAACTACCATTCGTAAAATAATCACCAGTTAATGTTAAATCTATATAATCATTAATGCTAAAATAATACCCTCCATTTTGAAAAGAAAAACCACGACGATTATCACCCACAGTAGGTATAATAAAACCAGATGCTCGGTCTTCTGTTAGCGGAAAGTAACCAAAAGGCAAACCGATAGGGAGGGGTACATCTGCGATATACATATTTGTAAAACCAGTAACTACTTTTTTGTTAGGAACAAATTTAGCGCGTCTTGTAAAAAAGTAATATTCAGGATCGTCAATATTCTCTGAGGTTGTAAATTTTACATTTCTTAAAAATATTACAGAATCATTTTGTTTTTTAGTGACTTCTGCAATTACATTAAATCCGCCTTGTTCTGTTCTCGAATTATAAACAATTGCTTTTTCTGAAATGTTATTAAATCGCAAAGAGTCTGGACGAACCTCATTTGCGCCCTGTACAAAAACAGGTTTCTGTAAATACACACCAGCACTATCAATACCACGTGCATATATCTCATTTGTATTGAAGTCTAGAATAATCTCTCCAGCATCTATACGCGTATCTCCGTAAATAACATAGGCTTTATTGTACATATATGCGCGATTATTTTTTTTGTCGAGATACACATAATCCTCACCGTAATACTCCATAATGTGTTTTAAGTCCTCTCGAGGCTTAATCGTATCGACCACTTTAGAACCACCATCAGGTGTGCTATTTGTTATTTCACTCTTTTCTATAACTGGCGCAATAACACTATCGATTTTTTCTTCTGCAGGTAAATTAATGACACCTTTTCTAGGTGGGTCTTGCGCGTGCAGCGAGAAACCTCCTAATTGAAGTAACAACAATAATAGTAAAAATAATTGCCTAGTTGTCTGCAATGGTGTTTAGTGTTTTATGCACTTTTTAATTCTAAAATTTTCTGAGCGTCATAATATTTCTTTACTTTGTAAACGTTTAAAAAGGGGCATATTTGACCATTCTTGGCTCAGTTTTTGAAACTTCAAAATTAGTCATAATTTTTCGCTTAAATTTAAAAAACTGAGACGAGTTCAATATAAAATATAAGACGTAAAACTTCCGTTACATCACTATGAAAACGAAACTAATACTCACTTTAGTACTTATAGTATCGATTGCCTTATTTGCTTTCACTAATAATGACGACTCGCAAGGTATTCCTATTTCAACAACACCACAAAAACAATTTATTGTTGTGCTCGATGCGGGTCATGGGGGTACAGACCCTGGCAATAATGGTAATGGTTTTTTAGAAAAAGACATCGTCCTAGATGTAACCTTACAGGTAGGTAAACTTCTAGAAGCCCAACCAGGCTTTAAAGTGATTTATACCAGAAAAACAGACGATTTTATAAAATTAAAAGAACGAGGACCTGTCGCTAACGAGGCTGATGCAGACATTTTTGTTTCGATACATTGTGACGCTCACCACACGCAAGCTTATGGTGTTGGGACTTTTGTTATGGGTCTTGATAAGTCGGGTAAAAACCTAGAAACAGCAAAAAAAGAAAATGAAGTAATCTTTCTAGAAGAAAATTACGAAGAGTCTTACGCCGGTTTTGATCCAAATTCGCCAGAGTCATTGATTGGTCTAACCATCATACAAGAAGAGTATCTGGATCAAAGTATTATGTTAGCAGGGTTGATACAAAACAACATAGTAAATAACTTAAAACGTAAAAATAGAAATGTAAAACAAGCGCCATTCTGGGTGCTACATAGTAGTTATATGCCTAGTGTACTCGTTGAATTAGGTTTTTTAACCAACAACACTGAAGGGAAATACATAAATAGTGAAAAAGGCAGAAAAGAAATGGCAAGCCAAATTACTAATGGTATTGTAGCATACAAAAAGAATTTAGAGTTAGCGACTAATGATTTTCAGAACCCTGAGATAACTGATGATAAAATTGATGAAGCGCTTAAAGTTTCAGAAAAGAAAATTTATAAAGACATTGATTTTAGGGTGCAGATTGCTGCGTTGGGTAATAAACTAGAGACAAAACCCGAGAATTTCAAGGGCTTGAAAGGGGTAAATCGCGAGCAAGAAGGCTCGCTTTACAAGTATTACTACGGAAATACCTCAGACTATAATGAAATCAAAATCTTACAAGTTCAGGCACAAGAAAAAGGCTACTCAACCTGTTTTGTAGTTGCTTATAAAGAAGGAAAAAAAATAAATCTTTCAAAAGTTCTTAACACCGAGGAAAAATAACCCATCTTGTTTCTCATTTATACCTAAATTTGCTTGATTAAAATGCATTATATTGAAACTATCTAGAGAAGTAAAAACAGGAATCCTTGCCATTGGAACGATATTATTATTCATTTTTGGATATAGTTATCTTCAAGGTACTAACCTTTTTGACAAAAACAGAACATTTTTTGTGAAGTTTGATAACGTAGAAGGACTATCTAAAGCTTCTCCCGTAACAATTAGTGGTCTAACTGTTGGTAAAATAATAAGTATTGATTTTTTAGAAGGAACCAGTGATTTGTTAGTAGAATTTAATATTGTTGATGATTTACAATTTTCAAACAAAAGTATTGTTCGTATTTACAGTGCTGGATTTATAGGAGGGAAATCCTTAGGGGTTTTTCCAGACTATACTGGGACACCTGCTAAATCTGGAGATACTTTAGCTGGTGAGGTTGAAAAAGGAATGTTAGAAGGCCTAACAGATCAACTTGAACCGCTGCAAGAGCAAGTGAATACTACCTTGAGTTCGCTAGATACTGTGTTAGTTGCATTTAACCAAGTTTTAAACCCAAGAACGCAAGCCAACCTTGAAGAGACGCTAGCTAGACTTAATACAACCTCTAAGCATTTTAGTTCTATATCTCAAAATATGGATGGTTTACTAATAGATAATAGAGAAAAACTAAATGGTACTATATCAAATTTTGAAGTTACTTCCAGAAATTTTGCGAAGCTTTCAGACTCTCTATCACAAATAAATGTAGGTGAGATGGTAGGCAAGATGGAAGAGGTTACAGAAAAGCTAAACTCTATTGTGGCAAGTATTGATAATGGTGAAGGTAGTGTGGGAAAGTTGCTTAAAGATGATCAGTTGTATGAAAACCTAGAAGGTGCTTCAAAACAAATGGAAGAATTACTACAAGACTTAAAGCTCCACCCTAAACGTTATGTTCATTTTTCATTATTTGGCAAGCGAGATAAAGAAGGGTACATAGAACCAGAAGATCCTAACAAATAAGCTATGCAGTATATATCTAATATTCTCTTTTTACTGGTTCTAGTAGCAGGAATCGGTTATTTCACCTTTAATATAAGAAAGGTAATTAGAAACATAAAAATAGGAATACCTGTATCGGTTTCAGATAAAGGAGAGCGTTGGGCAAATGTGTTACGCATTGCTATAGGGCAATCTAAAATGGTGGTGCGCCCTATATCTGGAGCAATGCACATTATAGTTTATGTTGGTTTTGTAATTATTAACATTGAAGTACTTGAGATAATTATTGATGGTCTCTTTGGTACACATCGTATTTTCTCATCCTTTTTAGGTAGTTTTTATGGTGTTCTGCTCGGTACATTCGAAATATTAGCAATTCTTGTTTTTGTAGCAGTTATTATTTTCTGGATTCGCCGAAATGTGATTAAGATAAAACGTTTTATGTCATCAGAAATGACCGGATGGCCTAAAAATGATGGAAACTTCATTCTATATTTTGAAATGGTATTAATGGGGTTATTCCTATTAATGAATGCAACAGATGTTCCTTTTCAAGAAATGAATAATGGTAATGTAGTATCACAGTACATTGCTAATTGGTTCTCAGGAACTCCACAAGGAACATTGCATATTATTGAAAGCATCGCATGGTGGCTACATATTATTGGCATACTCATTTTCTTAAATTATCTATACTTCTCTAAGCATTTGCATATTATGCTTGCATTTCCTAATGTATTCTATGGCCGCATTGCACCAAAAGGGCAGTTTAAAAATAATGAGGCGGTTACTAAAGAAGTGAAAATGATGATGGATCCTACTATAGATCCATTTGCGGCGCCACCAGCAGGAGAAGAACAGGCAGTGCCCGCAAAATTTGGTGCTAGCGACGTGATGGACTTAACACAAACACAGTTGTTAAACGCTTATACCTGCACAGAATGTGGACGTTGTACGAGTGAGTGTCCAGCAAACATTACTGGTAAAAAATTATCTCCTAGAAAAATAATGATGGACACTCGTGATCGTCTAGAAGAAGTAGGAAAAAACCTTGATGCTAACAAAGGTGTATTTGTGCCAGATGGTAAGCAACTATTAGGAGATTATATTACTAATGAAGAACTATGGGCCTGCACAAGTTGTAATGCGTGTGTAGAAGCTTGTCCAGTGAGTATTGACCCCTTATCAATTATTATGGAGATGCGTCAATATTTAGTAATGGAGCAAAGCGCCGCACCAAATGAGCTAAACGTAACGATGACCAATATTGAGAATAACGGAGCACCGTGGCCCTTTAATCAACAAGATAGATTGAATTGGGCTAAGGAGTAAAGATTAACGATTTTTGATTGGAGATTGTTAATTTTTAGAATTAAAATGAATAACGATGTCATGGTGAACATTATTTGAAAAATTACGATTAGTTATTAAATCACTGTGTCTGGTTGA
>JALZVC010000109.1 GCA_023301205.1 Flavobacteriaceae bacterium | reverse complement strand
TATATTTATTTTTCACAATTCAAATTTAGCACTTGGCTAATCATTGGGGGCTAGCCCCCAATGATTTAATTTGAGTTGCACTTATTAGTTGAACTTACACTACTCTATTTTATCTTCTTTTTTATTTTTCATCAAAAATTTCCGAATTATGAACTAGTTGAAAAAATTAAAATGACTAAAGTCGAAAACATAATTATTTTGATTGTTATTTTATCGGTAATAACTATATTCTTTGTAATCTTGAATATGTTAAGAAATCAAAACATCTGAATTGAAAAACCGAATGGAAAAACGAAAAAAACACTAACCACAACAAGATATAAAAGCAATAGCGATTTGGGTGTAAACTCAAATCGCTATTCTATTTAAAAAAGTATATTGCGCTCGCTAGCTCGAAAATTATTAGCGCAGATAGAACACGAAATTGAATTTAAACCAGAACTAAAAAAACTAAAAAAGTTTGAAAAATAAAAGTCGTAACTGAAGTTCTAATTAATAAAAAAGAGCATCATAAAATAGAAGCGAAATACGGGTTTTTTATTTGCATTTAAAAAAACCATCTTGTCGCATCAAGTAACTATTGAGAATTACCCATAAGAATCCAATAACAAAATCTTATATCTTTGCTTCATGATTATAATTTTACCACGCTTATTAAAATCTAAATCCAAATTATAAAAGCACTAAGAAAAAATAAGCTGAAAAATAGATTACTTCTATATCTAAATTATAAAACATCAAATAAGGAATAAATGTACGTACGCTAGACCATTAAATGCGAAGCATAATTCAAATGTTTATCTCAAATAACTATGACCACAATAATCGACATATTTTTAATCATTCTAGGCGCTTATTTCCTAATAGGCCTACTCTTTGGCTTGTACTTTCTTTTTATAGGGGCGACCAAAATAGACCCCTTATTAAAAGATTCTAAAAAGAAAGTTCGTTTGCTATTACTCCCCGGTGTGATTGTAACATGGCCTTTTTTAGTTTCTAAACTATTTAAATCTAAAACGATCTAATATGACTTCTGGATTACGAAAAACACACCTTCTTATTTGGTTAGTATTAGCCATGCTCCTTCCTGTACTTCTTTTTTTTGCAGTAAAAAACTTGGCGGTGTTCCAATCAAACAGCGCGCATAATTCGCCCGTTGAAATTTCAGAAGGAAATGTGCTTAAAGTTCAGGAAAACGATATGGTTAAGGCTTCACTGTTTAAGAACCACATAGAGCTAATTTTAAAATCTGCTTTACAAAACCCATCATCTGTAGTTTACGCAATGGATGAAAAGGGAAATAAATTGAATGTTATTGGGCAATTAACTGCCGCAGGCATCTATAGTTTTGACATTAATAAGCTCCCCAAAGGAATTATTATTACCGATACTATAAAAAATGAAGACATCACAAAATTTACATTTTAATGGGATTAGATTATCAATTAGTACTCTGGAATAAGCACAAGAAAAGGTACGATATTATTATTGCGCTAAGTATGTTTCTCTACCTCATCTTATTTGCAGGTATAACACTTGCTTTTAATGCAAATACGAGCCCAGAAACATTAATCATTAGAGCCTTTGGGTCTTTGGCTATCATTATGTTGCATATTGTTCTAGCCATTGGACCATTAGCACGATTAAATACTGCATTTTTACCCATCTTATACAACCGTAGACATCTGGGTGTAAGCATGTTTATCGCCGCATTGATTCACGGAGCATTTTCTATCCTTCAGTTTCACGCAATGGGAGAGATGAATCCTATCTATTCCATTTTTGCCTCTAATATGGATTATGGATCGCTCACTAATTTTCCGTTTCAGGTTTTAGGATTTTTAACCTTATTGATCCTATTTGTAATGGCCGCTACGAGTCACGACTTTTTTCTGTCAAACTTGTCTGCTAAAGTCTGGAAACGACTTCATATGATGGTTTATGCTGCTTATGGATTAAGTCTAATGCACGTTTTCTTAGGGGCTTTTCAACAAAACACATCACCTTTTACTATTGGTGTTTTACTAGTAGGATTTATCGTGATTACAAGTCTACACCTCATCACCGCATTTAAAGAGCGTAGTATTGATACAGCGACGGCAAATGAAAAAGAAGGATGGTTACAAGTTTGTGACATTTCAGAAATAGAAGAAGACAGAGCTAAAATTTTTACGGTAGAAAACGAACGTGTTGCCATTTTTAAATATGAAGGTAAACTATCTGCTATTCACAACGTATGTAAACACCAAGGTGGTCCATTAGGAGAAGGTAAAGTTATTGATGGTTGTATTACCTGCCCTTGGCACGGGTATCAATATTTGCCGGGCAACGGCCAATCTCCTGCTCCATTTACCGAAAAAGTGGCGACCTATCAAGTAAAACTAGAAGGAGAAACTGTTTATATTAATCCGAAAGCTTTTGAAGAAGGCACAGCAATTGAACCTTGTAAAATTTAAGATATGAAAAAGAATGATGAATTTTTTGTCCCTTATATAGAAGGCAGTTTAGGACCTAAAACTAAGGGCACGGTAAAGCGGTTTGTTATCGCTGCACTGGCTATTATTGTAATAGGCGGAGTTCTTTTTGGCTTTGCCCAAAAGCCATTTAACAATGCCTCGTTTGAGTTTGACAGCGACACAAAAATCACTGGCGTTTTTCATGAAGC
>JALZVC010000108.1 GCA_023301205.1 Flavobacteriaceae bacterium | reverse complement strand
GGAGGTTTGAGGTAAGTCAAATTCAAAATTTTGATCGTTGAGAAGCGATAACGTTTCACCACCATGACCATATACCTTAAGGTTTGCAGGATTAATTTGAGAAACATTCATTCCTAAATCTTCTAAAAATGATCTCGAAATTCTGTGAACACCAGTTTCTTCTACTTTAAACTTAAACCATTCTCCAGAAGCCAAGACAGAGTTAGTTAGCGTCATTCTATTGGCAGAAGTTTTAGATGACAGATAATTAAATGTCACAGTAAATGAAACTATTTTTTTTAGCTGCCCATTCTGTCTAACTATGGGATTTAATTTTATTCTCGAAAATATTTTTTCTCTAGCTGTTGCAGAAATTATGCTTGCCTCAATCTTTTCTGAAACCGTAAACCCCTTAACCTTCCGCTGGTCAACAGCAGATAACGAACCATACCTAACATTGGTTACACGCAGTGAATTTGGATCAACTTGATTGTTATCTTCCCATTGGGAAGAATAAAAAATCTCATTACCAACCACGGAGATTTCTAGGTTTTCTAGAGCAATTTCAGCGAGTTTTTTACCCTTATTCTTTAGCTGCTTTTGACTTGCTGGTATTTCAGAAAATTTATCCCAATTTAAGGTGAAACTTTTTTGCTGCGCCATTATAGTAAGTGGCACTAACAAGAATAAATAAATGATTTTTTTTTTCATCATAAATAGTAACGTAACAAATATACACTTAGTATTACTTTAATATAAAGTTTTTTATTATGTAATATTGCGTATAATAAAAACGAAACAGTTTCGTTTGTGTTAGGTATTAGTTGAAAAAATCTAATTAACCTAACAGCATATATATTTAAAATAATATTGGTTTTTATACGTTAATCACTATATTGCAAACCCAATTTTTTCATAAACAAACTATGAACTTAACGAAAACACTAGTGTTCCGACTGCTTTTAGTAGTAGCAGTAACCGCATTTTTTACCAGTTGTAATAAATCTAGAGATTATAAAGACAGTTCTAGAGCTACAGGCTGGAAATTAAACTCTAATGATGGAGGATTCCAGTACAATCCAGACGCAAAAGAACAAGAGACAGGCCCTGGCCTTGTCTTTGTAGAAGGAGGAACCTTTACCATGGGTCGTGTACAAGATGATCCTATGCACGACTGGAACAATTCTCCAAATCAACAACACGTTCAATCTTTTTATATGGATGAGACAGAGGTTACAAACCTTATGTATCTTCAATACTTAGACTGGCTAAAACAAGTATTCCCTCCAGAAAATGACGAATACAGAAGTATCTATAATGGTGCTTTACCAGACACTTTAGTTTGGAGAAACCGTTTAGGTTTTAATGAGGTTATGACAAATAACTATTTACGTCACCCGGCATACGCTCAGTATCCTGTAGTTGGTGTTAGTTGGATTCAAGCCGTTGAATTTTCAAAATGGAGAACAGATCGTGTAAATGAACTTATTCTTGAAGACGAAGGCGTAACTGCTAGAGGTTCACGTTTTGAAGCTAAAGCTGGACAAACGTTTAGCACAGATACATATTTAAATGCTCCTACATTGGCGTATGGTGGTCAAGACTCTATCACAAGAGGTGGTAAGAAATCTGAAAGTATGCTAAAGAGAAGTAAGGATAGTACCAACCTATACATACAATTAAAGGATGGTCTTTTATTACCATCTTACCGCTTACCTACTGAGGCTGAATGGGAATATGCTGCACTTGGTCTTGGAGACTTAAGAAGCTACAATGTATATAGAGGAAGAAAAAAATATCCTTGGGATGGTCAGTATACGCGTTCTGGTAAAAGAAGAAGCCGTGGAGATCAATTAGCAAACTTTAAGCAAGGCGATGGTGATTATGGTGGTATTGCTGGATGGAGTGATGATGGTGCAGATATCACTGCAGAGATAAAGAGTTATCAGCCAAATGATTTTGGACTATATGACATGGCAGGAAATGTTGCAGAATGGGTTGCAGATGTATACAGACCTATAGTAGATGATGAGTTTAACGATTTTAACTACTATCGTGGAAACGTCTATACTAAGAATGCAATTACAGAAGATGGAAAAGTTAAAATTGTAACTACAGATTCTATCGTATTTGACACATTAGCAAATGGTAAAATTGTTGCACGTAATCTACCTGGAGAAATTTTACAAGTACCAGTTGATGATAACGAAACCTATTTAAGAACGCAATTTTCTAAAAGTGACAATCGCGATTTTAGAGATGGAGACAAAAGCTCTTCTCGTTACTTTCAATCTTTTGGTGAAGAATCAGAAGAACTTGACGAAAGCGAGCGTATGTATAACTCACCTAAACACCGTGTAGAGAGAGACAGCACGGGGGCTATAGACCGACAGTTTGACAAGTCTAGCAAACGAACTTCACTTTTAAACAATGAGGTACGTGTTTATAAAGGTGGTTCTTGGAGAGATAGAGACTACTGGTTAGACCCTGCGCAACGTAGATATTTCCCTCAAAATATGGCAACAGACTTTATCGGTTTTAGATGTGCCATGTCACGTGTAGGATCTAAAAGTAAAACTAATAAATCACCTAGAAATTAATTTTTAGACACAGATATTTTAAAAACCCTTCATTAGCAGTGAAGGGTTTTTTTGTACTTTTATTTTATGAAGATAGAACAACTACATAAAGACTTTTTATCCAGTACAGGAATCTGTACAGATACACGAAAAATTAAAAAAGGTTGCTTATTTTTTGCACTGAGTGGGGACAACTTTAATGGAAATACATTTGCAAAAGAAGCTTTAGCGCTTGGTGCTAGTAAAGTCGTCATTGATCAAATAGACTATCACGAAAACACAGGTAAGACCATACTAACAAGAAACAGTTTAAAAACCTTACAAAAATTAGCCACCTATCACAGAAAATATTTAAGGGCTCCAATACTTGTTTTAACAGGTAGCAATGGAAAAACGACTACCAAAGAATTAATTAACGCGGTACTTTCAAAAAAGTACAACACTACGGCGACTTCAGGAAATTTAAATAATCACATAGGCGTGCCACTTACATTGCTCGCCATGACTAACGATACAGAATTAGGTATCGTAGAAATGGGAGCAAATCATATTAAAGAGATAGAAGCTTTAGCCGACATTGCAGCGCCCAACTATGGCTATATTACCAACTTTGGAAAAGCGCACATTGAAGGCTTTGGTAGTCTTCAAGGCGTGATAATAGGGAAAACAGAATTATATAAATACATTTCGAAAACAAACGGGTTACTTTTTGTTAATGCAAATGACCAAAAACAACTTGACCTTACTAGAAAAGAAAACAAGTACACCTTCGGGGGTAAAGCCCATGATTGCGAAGTAAAACTCTTAGACGCCTCTAAAACACTCATACTATCTTATAAAAACCAAGAAATAAAGAGCAACTTGATTGGGTTGTATAATTTTCACAATATTGCCGCGGCTATAGCAATTGGGCAATACTTTAAAGTTTCAGAAACAGCAATTAAAAATGCTATTGAATCATACATCCCTACTAATAATCGATCTCAAATAATAGCACAAAACGGACATACAATTATTTTAGACGCGTATAATGCAAATCCTACCAGTATGACTGCAGCGCTAGACAACTTTAAGCAGACAGAAGGAGCGAATAAAATATTGATCCTTGGTGATATGTTTGAGCTGGGAGACATTGCTGAAGAAGAACATCAAGCGATTTCAAATATGATTACAGACCAAAACATTGGAGATATCGCATATTTAGTTGGAGAAAATTTCAGCAAGATAACGACTACAGATCCTAGAATTAATCTATGTACAACATTTAAAGATTTAGAAGCTAAACTGCATAGCCAAAAGCCAAAAAATGCAACCATACTAGTAAAAGGCTCTCGTGGTATGGCGCTCGAGCGGATTTTAAAATCACTTTAACTAACAGCTTAATTAGCTGATTGTTACTGATCATTATACACTAAAAAAAAGTACAAAAAAAACCCATCCTTATCTAGAATGGGTTTGTGAAAATTTATAGTATTGATTAAGCTGTCAAAGAACGACCCTTAAGACGTTTTTCAATTTTCTGCTTGACTGCCGTAAGACGTTTCATCAAATCCATTAATTCTGGGTCTTGAGATTCTTTATAAACTTCATTTACCCCAAGAATCATTTCTTTTGCTTTTCTTGATGCATGAATACGTTCACTAGTAGTCTTAAAACTTGTTTTTTCTTTTTCAAAGGCTAATGCCTCTTCTATTATATCCATTCTTTTCTTATTTCTTGTTAATTGCATTGACTATGCGCCAATAATTTCAAATATATAGGTATTAAACGAAAAAAAAACCATTTAAACAAAAAATTAACAAATAATTTTTTTTTGATTTAATTACATAATTTTTTGCAACCTTAGAAATTATTCGCAACAACCTAATTATCTCGCTGTTACATCTAATTATTGTCGCTTTTAGTTATAAAGTATCAGGAATACAAATGAAATACTAAAAGTAGAATCTCTACTAAAAATGACACATCCCATAGTGTGTTGATTTATTTGAGGCTTAGGTGTAAGCTATCAGAAAAATTATTGTCTAATGTGTATATTTGCCATCAATTATTTAAAACAAAAGTTGACTTAATCCCGTATATAAAAAACATTATGGCATCTAACAACTATTATGATCCAGCAGATCTTCGTAAATTTGGTAAAATCACAGAATGGAGTGAAGAACTAGGTAACAAATTTTTTGATTACTACGGAAAAGTTTTTGAAGAAGGCGCATTGACCGCAAGAGAAAAAGCACTTATAGCATTGGCTGTTTCACATACAGAGCAATGCCCTTATTGCATAGATGCATATACAAAAGACACGCTGCAACGCGGAGTAACAAAAGAACAAATGATGGAGGCCATTCACGTAGGTGCAGCCATTAAAAGTGGCGCTACACTAGTCCATGGAACTATGATGATGAATAAGGTGAATAAACTAGAAATGTAGTCCTTGAAAGTTAAGAAAACAAAGTACAAACTAAAGCGCTTTAATTGTAACAAATAAAGTGTTCTGAAATTGAAATTCCTACCTCATAGGAAATGACTATGGCAAAACTAAAACAGCAATCTTTACAAAAACGAGACGCAGAACTTGCAAATGCAAAGCGCCAAGTTGAAATTTTAAGCAATGGTATTTTCCAAAATGGCGAACTACCCACTTTTGCTCAAAAAATAAAAGAAACGAACCAACTTCCCCTTCGTCCTAAAAAGCTAGAGATATTACAAATAAACGTTGGTTATATGTGTAACCAAGTGTGCGAGCACTGTCATGTAGATGCCGGCCCAGACCGTAAAGAGATTATGACCTGGGAAACCATGGAGCAGTGTCTTGAGGTAATACGAAATACAGAAGCTCACACCCTAGACCTTACCGGTGGAGCGCCAGAGATGAATCCACATTTTAGAAGATTTGTTGAAGAAGCGAGTAAAGCTGGAATTAAAGATTTTATAGTGCGAAGTAACCTAACTATTATTAGGGCTAATAAAAAATATTACGATCTACCAGACTTCTTTAAAAAACATAATGTACACGTGGTAAGCTCTATGCCACACTGGACAAGAGGAAAGACAGACAAGCAAAGAGGTGAAGGTGTTTTTGATTTAAGTATTACAGCTCTTCAAGAATTAAATGCTAGAGGGTATGGTATGCCAGATAGCGACCTGCGTCTAGACTTAGTATACAACCCTAACGGGGCTTACCTACCAGGAGATCAAGCAAGTATGGAGAAAGAAATGAAAGCCGCTTTATTAGAAGATTTTGACATTCGTTTTCACAATCTATTTGCCATTACAAATTTACCAATTGCACGTTTTCTTGATTATCTTATCGCAAGTGAGAACTATGAAGACTATATGTATCAGCTAGTAGAGGCATACAATCCTGCCGCGGTAGAAAATGTAATGTGTACTAATACAATCTCGATTTCTTGGGACGGGTATTTATATGATTGTGACTTTAACCAAATGCTTAAATTACCGGTTGCAAGTAAAGTAAAGCATATAAAAGAGTATAACGAAGATCTTTTAAACGATAGAAATATTGTTATCTCACAACATTGCTATGGTTGCACTGCCGGTGCAGGAAGTAGCTGCCAAGGAGCTGTCACTGAATAGACACCATGAAATTATCTACCCTTTTTATTTTCTTTTTAATAGCACATTCAGGTTTTTCTCAAAAGTCTTTGGATGCGTTATTAAATAAATACAATACGAGAAGTGTTCCTTATATCTCTGTTGAGGAACTCATGATGCTGCAAGTTAATAGTGATATTGAGATATTAGATAGCAGAGAAGATGATGAGTATAACGTGAGCCATCTTAAAGGGGCAAGTTTAGTGGGTTTTGAGGATTTTTCAGTCGATACAATTTCCGAAGAAATTCCAGATAAAGACACACCAATTGTAGTCTATTGCTCTGTAGGTATCCGATCTGAAATGATAGGAGAAAAATTAAAAAAAGCAGGATATACTAATGTAAAAAATTTATACGGCGGCATCTTTGAGTGGAAAAACAAAGAATATCCTGTACTAAATAATAATGAAAAAGTAACCGACAGTGTTCATACTTTTTCTAAAGCCTGGAGTAAGTGGTTAAAAGAAGGAATTAAAGTCTACAGTAAAGAACAATAGCCATGGCAATTTTAGGATTGAAAACAAATGCAGATAAGGGAGCAGAAGAAGAAACGTTTCATTATCCAAAATCAAGAAATGCACTTATCATTTTTACCCGTAATCCAGAATTAGGCAAGTGCAAAACTAGACTCGCAGCTACCGTAGGTGATCCAGCAGCATTAGCTATTTACACATTTTTACTAGAACATACTGTAAAAATCACTACCCCAATAGATGCAGATAAATTTGTATACTATTCAGTAAAATTACGCGAAGGTGATTTTTGGGATCCTGAGGAATATCACAAATATTTGCAATATGGTGATGACCTAGGAGTCCGGATGGAAAATGCCTTCAAAGAAGTATTTCAATTAGGCTATGAGCAAGCAATTATTATAGGCAGTGATATGTATGATATGACGGCAAACGATTTAGACCACGCCTTTGAGCAATTAAAAACCAACGATGCTGTTGTGGGTCCTGCAGAAGATGGAGGGTACTATTTATTAGGTATGAAAAAGATAAATCCTGAAATTTTCAAGAATAAAAACTGGGGCACAGAAACCGTATTAGCAGCTACGCTGGCAGATTTAAAAGAAGAGAAAGTAATCCTTTTAGAAGAGAAGAATGACGTTGATTACTTCGAAGACATAGAACATATTGATGCTTTTCAAAAATTCTTCAACCATTTACAGTAACTCACCTCAACAAAGAACATTTCAAACTTTTCATTAAAACCTTACAGGTCAACATTTTTTTTGGTGATTTCTAATTAGGTGTTTTATTAGGAGACTATAGCCCAATAATTTAACAAAAAAATTATGAAACAGATTAGTTACACTCCTTTACATCAGAAAATTGCACCATTTTAAATGCAAAGGATAACCTGGTAGACGACTTTTCCATATCGCCTAATCTTGCAACAGATAGATTTTCAATAAATGGAGTTGTATTAAATGACTCAGAAATTCGTATTTTTAACACCTTAAGAAAACAAGTTTATCAATACTATTGGGATAGACACTCATAATCTTATGGCAGGATTATACCTAGTTTCTATTAATAACCAGGAAAGACAAACAACTCAAAA
>JALZVC010000107.1 GCA_023301205.1 Flavobacteriaceae bacterium | reverse complement strand
CCTTGTAGACGCGGCAGTAGATTATAATAGATTTGTAATTTTCTTTGAATTTATAGTAGATCTTCCAGGAGATGGTTCTACGTACTTTTTTGATGATGTTGAAGTAGCGGGAGCACCAATGGGAGCCCCAGTAGTATTACCTATTACTTTTGAAGATGCAAATGTAGATTATAACCCAATTGGGTTTGAAGGAGCAGATTCTGCTGTAGAAGCAAATGCAGTTTCAGGTGGTATTAACACAAGTGCTACAGTGCTTAGGTCAACAAAAACTGAAGGAGCGCAATTCTTTGCTGGAACAGCAATTAATTTAGGAACTCCTATAGATTTTAACGAATTTGAAGGAATCTCTTTAAATACGTATTCTCCAAAGGCTGGTATTCCAGTGAAGCTAAGATTAGAGAACGCTGACAATAGCGTAGGTGTGGAGGTAGATGTAAATACAACAGTTGCAGATGAGTGGGAAACATTAACCTACGATTTTACTGGTTTGACTGCTGGTACAGATTTTGTGAGAATTGTAGTATTTTTTGAATTTATTGTAGACCTTCCAGGGGATGGTTCTACTTACTATTTTGATGATGTAATGGTTGCAGAACCGTTAAGTGTTAATGGATTTGAAATTTCAACAATCAATACATTTCCTAATCCTGTTGTAGATCAATTAAATATTGATGCAGAGGTTGCAATCGCAACTATTTCTATTGTAAATATGTTAGGTCAAGAAGTGTTTCAGTCTCAACCAGAAGTTACAAATACACAGTTACAATTAGCACAATTAAAATCAGGTATGTACCTAGTTAACATCTCTGATGACTTCGGAAATATGAAAACAATAAAAATTATAAAAAAATAAAAATAATGTTGCTTAAGGGAGGAAATCTGTTTTTCCTCCCTAGGTAATTTCATAATCAGTTTATTATTAATTAAAATTTCAGAAAAATGAAAAATCAATACTTATTTAGCGCTTTAATAGCCTTAATGTCATTAGGATTAGTGGCACAAAACACAGTAGTAACAGACCCTTCATCAGACGGTTTTATAGCATTTGCAAATGTATTTGATCTTCCTGCAGATGGTGGTGCATTTATTTTTGGTTCACCTTGGGGTGTTCCAGATGTGCAAACAGTTGTAGACGCCGGTACAGGTGTAATTGTACTCCAGCCTAACTTTAATACCTATGCTGATAACCCAACAGATCCTTTTTGGGTAAACCAAGATACAGGTGAAGGAAACAAGTTGTTTTCTGGGAGTACCTTTCTTGAAAGCACAGATCTTGTAGGTCAAGAATTAACATTTACAGGTGGTGTCCTTGAAAATACGTTAGACCCTTCTTATGTTGCGGTTGCTTTTATAAGAGTATTTAATGCAGACTTTAGTGTTCTTAAAGAGGTTACTTCTCCATTAGTGGAAGGACAAGATTTTTCGATCACTTTTACTGATATAGCACCAGAAGATACTACAGTACAATATGGATGGGAAGTATTTGGTGTTAATGCAAACCCTGCAGATGAAGGTACTTTAGGTAGCATAGTGTTAGGACCTACGGTATTAGGAGTGAACGATGTAATTGATGCTTCTATTGCTATTTTTCCAAATCCATCTACTTCTATCTGGAATGTTTCTGCAAATACGCCTATTGAGTCTATAGCCATTGTAAATGTGTTAGGACAACGCGTAAGCTTTGAAACTCCAAATACAACAAATGTTAGTATTGCTAATAGTCACTTAACTACAGGAATGTATACAGCGACTATTACTACTGCAGAAGGATCTAAAACAACTAAACTAATTAAGAAGTAATTAAAGTTTAATATTAATTAGTTTAATTGTTTGCACGGGCTTGTTTTTAAAGAGGCAAGCCTTTTTTTTGTCTAATTTTCACTTAAATAACTAACACATGGCTATCTTATCATTCGTTGCATTTACCACAATTGTCGCTATTATCTCGTATCTAAAGACACGTAAAACAGATGAAACAACTGCAGATGGTTATTTTTTAGGTGGGCGATCTTTAACAGCGGGTGTAATAGCAGGATCATTACTGTTAACCAATTTATCTACAGAACAAATAATAGGTTTAAATGGTCAGGCCTATTCAGAAGGTCTAGTGGTAATGGCTTGGGAAACCTTAGCCGCTATCGCAATCGTAATAACAGCGATATTTCTTTTACCACGCTATTTAAAAGGTGGGATTACTACAATACCTACATTTCTTGAACGACGGTATAGCACATTTACAAAAACACTTACTTCGGTCTTATTTCTTTCTGGGTACGTAGTGGTTTTATTACCTGTTGTTTTATATTCTGGCGCATTGGCCATAAACACAATGTTTGATTTGCCAACTGTATTTGGCGTTACTAAAACCGAAGGTTTATGGATTACGGTCTGGGCATTAGGTATTTTAGGTTCTATTTATGCCATATTTGGTGGATTACGGGCAGTAGCAGTTTCAGATTCAATAAACGGTATCGGTCTTTTAATAGGAGGGTTAATGATTCCTGTTTTTGGCTTATTATTTATTGGCGACGGAAATATTCTAGAAGGATTTACTGCGCTTACAGATAAAATTCCAGAAAAATTTGAAGTGATAGGAGACGACGCTTCTTCCATTCCATTTGCAACTATATTTACGGGTATGATGTTAGTACAGCTTTTTTATTGGGGTACCAATCAAGCCATCATACAACGTGCCTTAGCTGCAAAAAACTTAAAAGAAGGACAAAAAGGATTAATGCTTGCTGCTGGTATTAAAATATTAGGCCCATTAATCGTAGTACTACCCGGTATTATCGCCTTCTATATTTTTGATGGTCAATTAGACAGTCCAGATGAGGCCTATCCTGCTTTAGTTCGTAAAGTATTACCTACCGCATTTGTTGGTTTTTTTGCAGCCGTATTATTTGGCGCTATACTAAGTTCCTTTAATAGTGCACTCAATAGTTCGGTTACTTTATTCGGACTCGATATATACAAAACATACATTAATAAAGAAGCAACAGATAAGCAAGTAGTAAAATACGGTAAACTTTTTGGGGTGCTTTTAGCACTATTAGCAATGACAATCGCACCACTTATTGCAAATGCTCCAGATGGACTATTTGGGTATCTACAAGAAGTAAATGGTTGTTATAGTATTCCTATACTTACCATCGTAGTTGTAGGGTATCTTACTAAAAGAGTACCTGCCGTAGCAGCAAATGTAGCAATGCTATCTGGTGTGATTTTATACAGTATTAGCCAATTTATTTTACAGCCTATGTACGGAGATTCGTATCCGCACTTTTTACACGTGATGGCCATATTATTTGTGCTTAATATTTTGATCATGTTACTTATAGGTAAGTTTTATCCAAGAGAAGAAGACTATGTACAAGCATATACCGAGCAAGTAGATATTCAACCTTGGCGTCACGTAAAAATTGTAGGTGTAATTGTATGTATCATTGTGATAAGTACCTATTTCATTTTTAGTTAGTAAAAAGATATCAATACCTAAAAATAGTTGTAGTTTACTCAAGTAGCTTCTTTGTAAACATAAGTATTTATATTTACCATAATGAAACATAAAATAAACAAAATAGCAGTTTTAACTAGTGGTGGTGATGCCCCTGGTATGAACGCAGCTATAAGAGCTGTTGTGCGATCTTGTGCGTATCATCAAATAGAATGCGTTGGGGTTTACAGAGGCTATGAAGGCTTAATAGAAGGAGATTTTAAACCGCTCAATGCTCGTTCTGTAAAAAACATAATTAACAGAGGGGGTACATTTTTAAAGTCGGCGCGTTCCAAAGGTTTTAGAACCAAAGAAGGAAGAGTGCAGGCATATAAAAATTTAAAAGAAAACAACATTGATGCTCTAGTGGCTATAGGTGGTGATGGTACTTTTACGGGGGCAATCGTTTTTAATGAAGAGCACAATTTTCCTATTGTAGGATTGCCGGGTACGATAGATAATGACATAAACGGCACAGACTACACCATTGGCTACGATACTGCATTAAACACGGTAGTGGAAGCCATAGATAAGATTAGAGATACCGCAAACTCACACAACAGATTATTTCTGGTTGAAGTGATGGGGCGTGATGCAGGTGATATCGCTTTAAATGCCGGAATAGGCGCAGGAGCAGAGGAAATTTTAATTCCGGAGCAAGATATGGGAAGAGAACGTTTAGTGGCCTCTTTAAAACGTAGTAAAGCCTCAGGGAAATCTTCAAGTATTGTAGTTGTGGCAGAGGGAGATCAAATAGGAAAAAACATTTTTGGTCTTGCAGAGTACATTCGTGAACACCTTACTGCATATGAATGTAAAGTAACCGTTCTAGGACATATACAGCGTGGGGGTACACCTAGTTGTTATGATCGAGTATTAGCAAGTAGGCTAGGAGTAGGAGCAGTAGATGCTCTACTTAATGGAGAACGTAATATAATGATTGGGGTAGTCCATAACAAAGTAACGAGTATAGATTTTAAAGAGTCTTTAAAAGGCGCCAATAAAATAGATAAAGACTTAATAAGAGTAGCAGATATTACATCTGTTTAATTAAAAGACAATTTGATTCGAGACGGTTTGACCACGACAAAAAAAAGTCTTGAGTCGTTTAGTCCCGCTTACGGGACGATCGTGAGTCAAACTGTCCCCTAAATAAAATATATGAAAACAAAAATTGCAATAAACGGTTTTGGCCGTATTGGTAGAATCGCATTTAGAATCGCATCACAAAGCGATAAATTAGAAGTAGTAGCAGTAAATGATCTACTAGATGTAGATCACTTGGCATATCTATTAGAATATGACTCGGTTCACGGAAGATACCCAGGCACAATAAAAGTTGCCAACGGAAACATTGTAGTAGACGGAAGAGAAGTGCGTGTAACCAATGAGCGTAATCCAGAAAATCTAAAATGGGATGCTGTTAATGCAGCCATTGTTTTAGACTGTACGGGTATTTTTACCGAAACAGATAAAGCAAAAGCCCACATTACGGCAGGCGCTAAAAAAGTAGTTATTTCTGCACCATCAAAAACGGCTCCTATGTTTGTGATGGGTGTAAATCACCTAGACGTAAAAGCAAGTGATACAATCGTTTCTAATGCGTCTTGTACTACCAATTGTTTAGCGCCAATGGCAAAAATTATTGATGATAATCTAGGTATTGAAGAAGGATTAATGACAACAATACACGCATTAACCGCAACACAATCTACGGTAGATATGCCGTCAAAAAAGAACTATAGGTTAGGTAGAAGTGGTGTAGCAAATATCATCCCTTCTACTACAGGTGCTGCCGTGGCAGTTACTAAAGTAATCCCAGCATTAGCAGGAAAACTTACAGGTATGGCATTTAGAGTGCCTACAGTAGATGTCTCTGTTGTAGATTTAACCGTACGGACTAAAAAATCTGCAACAGAAGCAGAAATCAAACAACTTTTTAAAGATGCAGCAAATGGGGCGTATAAAGGAATAGTGAGTTACACAGAAGAACCTGTAGTTTCTATGGATTATCGCAGTGACCCGCATACCTGTAATTTTGATGCAGAAGCAGGAATTGCACT
>JALZVC010000106.1 GCA_023301205.1 Flavobacteriaceae bacterium | reverse complement strand
TTTTTTCCATCTTGTGGAAGGTTCGGTAACTCTCTAGAGCGTGCTCCAGTGGCTATAATAATATGATCTGCGCTATATTCTGTTCCATCAACGTCAACTTTCTTTCCGGCTTTCACTTTTCCGAAGCCATTAATAACGTCTATTTTATTTTTCTTCATTAAGAATTGAACACCTTTGCTCATTCCGTCTGCTACATCTCTACTACGCTTAACTACCTTTGTAAAGTCTTTGTCTGCTCCTTTTACAGTTAAACCATAGTCCTCAGCGTGGTTCAAATAATCGAATACCTGTGCACTTTTTAGCAATGCTTTTGTCGGGATACATCCCCAATTTAAACATACACCACCTAGGCTTTCTTTTTCTATTACGGCTGTTTTTAAGCCTAATTGTGAAGCGCGTATGGCAGTTACATAGCCACCTGGTCCGCTTCCTAAAACGATAACGTCATATTTACTCATAATGCTGAAATATTCTTTGTTGATTACTAATGCAAATTTACAAAATACTCGGAGTTATTTTACAATGTTGGTCAATTTTAGTTTATCTCAAAAATGTTAATGCGGTAATTGTGGTGAGGTTAGTTGGGGATTGCGCTGGTTTTAGACAATCACTCAGTTAGGCTTTTTCCACTGAAAAAGGGAAGGAGCTTAGATTGTTGTTTTAAATTTTAATCATTAGAATTCCCCTATGCTCTGCATGGAGGTAGTTGTTTTTTTTAGTCTTGTTTCTTGCAAAAAGCGAAGCGAATGGTCGTGTTTCAACCCTTCTTTTTATTTAACCAAGATTAAATAAAAGACAAAAAAAATCCAGCCAAAGGTTTAATAAAACTAAAGCTGGATAAATATTTAATGTTTCAGAAGTTATATTACTCCTCTTTGAAATCTACAGATAGTGAATTTACACAATAGCGTTGCCCGGTATTTGTTGGACCATCATTAAAGACATGACCCAGATGGCTGCCACAGTTTGCGCATACTATTTCTGTACGAATCATACCCAGTGTACTGTCTTTAATATACTCGACAGATCCCTCAATACTGTCATCAAAACTAGGCCAACCGCATCCGCTATCAAATTTACTATCTCCTTTAAACAAAGGTACGTTGCAAGCACCGCAAGTGTAGCTCCCAGCATCAAAAGTTAAATTATAGGTTCCAGTAAAAGGTCTCTCTGTACCTTTTCCTCTTAGGATTCTATAACGTTCTTCGCCAAGTGCTGCTTTCCACTCAGCTTCTGTTTTTTGTAAGAGATATTGCTTACTCATTAGTTTTAGGGATAAAATTTAAGGCTGCACCATTAATGCAATGTCTTTTTCCTGTTGTCTTTCTAGGCCCGTCATTAAAAACATGCCCTAAGTGACCACCACAGGTTCCGCAATGTTCTTCTGTGCGTGCTACGCCTATATTATAATCAACATCATAAGATACATTTCCTTTTATCTCTTGATCAAAACTAGGCCATCCTGTTCCACTATCAAATTTGTCTTCACTTTCAAATAAGGGAGTTGCACAGGCAGCACAAACGTAGGTGCCTTTTTCGTGATTCTCGAGCAGTGGGCTTGAAAATGGTGGCTCTGTTCCTGCATGACGTAATATGTCATATTGTTGTCTGTTTAATAATTGTTTCCATTCTGCATCTGTTTTTACAACTGTGAAAATTTCTTCTTTGGTTTCTTTTTTGTCTTGAGCTTTAGTGTTGCAACTAAAGGCAACCAGCGCAATAACGATAATAAGTAAGTGTTTCATTTTTAAGGTAGTTTTACAATGTTAGAAGATGAAACGTCTATCGTCTCTAACAAATCGTTCATATCAATTGTTTTGTTTGCGAAATCTGCAGGTACTATTGCAATTCTAAACGTTTGGTCGTTAGTAAACTCTCCGCCTAACGAATTAAGGTTAAAATCTGCTCCTAAAAATAGGCGTACATCAGGGAGTATCTCATCATTTCCGTTTTGAAAATCAAAATTATAAACTAAAGTACCCTGAGTAGGGAAAAACAACTGAGGCAATTGGCTCCATACATCTATGCCGCCCCCTTGTCCATCAGGTATTACATCTTCTAATAAAAAAACCAAAACGATATCACTCTCAAATACATCGATTGAACTGGGAATAGTTATTAAGTTACTGTAGTTATTATTTTCAGTAAAATCTACGGTGGTCTCAAATACACTACCTAAAATAGTAACACCATCTTCACCTGGAGGTCCTTGATCTCCTTCGCAAGCTGTTAATACAAATGCTGCTATAATGGTACATATCGTGAGTATCTTTTTCATATTATTTTTTTTTGTTTAGATGTAAGCAAAAGTTGTTCCAATTATCGTAAAATTTCGATTTATGGTACAAAAAAGGCGTTATAAATTACTGTAAAAGTATTATTATTGGAGTTTAAACCACTATTTTTATAGCATAACATTTTTACTATGAAAACAAAAACCATTTTATCCTTATTTACTGTTGCAATTTTTGCAATAGCTTGTACTACAAATCCTTTTACAGGGAAGAAAACAATGGCCTTCGTGTCTAATGCTCAGATTATACCATTGGCTTTTCAGCAATATGATCAATTTTTATCTGAAAATAATGTAGTAACAGGAACTGCAGATTCTCGAAGAATACAAGACATAGGTAACAAAATTAAAACAGCTTCAGAACGTTGGCTAAATGCGAACGGTCACGCTGGTTATACAAAAGATTATGATTGGGAGTACAATTTAGTGCAAGATGACGCGGTAAATGCTTGGGCAATGCCAGGTGGTAAAATTGTTTTTTATACAGGGATATTGCCTATTGCGCAAACCGATGCAGGGATTGCTGCAATAATGGGTCATGAAGTAGTTCATGCTTTAGCAAATCACGGACAACAAAGAATGAGTGCGGCCCAAGTACAACAAATTGGAGCTGTAGCTGGGAATGTCGCATTGGGTGGTAATCCAGAGAGTCAACAACTGTTTAACCAATACTATGGTGTAGGCTCTAATGTGGTAGGGATGCTACCATTTGGTAGAGCTCACGAGAGTGAAGCAGATAAAATAGGGTTAACTTTAATGGCAATTGCAGGTTATGAGCCACTAGCTGCTGCAGATTTATGGAGAAGAATGAAAGCTGCCAGTGGAGGACAAGCGCCACCAGAATTTATGAGTACGCACCCTTCAAATGATACACGCATCAATAATATTACTGCTTGGGCTGATGAAGCCAAAGCAGAGGCTAGAAAATTTGGTGTTACCACATTTAAAACAAATTAATACATTTTAAAATTGTATTTTCATTCCCGCTTAACGGCGGGATTTTTTATGCCAGATTATTAGATATATGAAGACACAACTAGAAAAAGGAAGTAAGAAATTATTAAACGCCTGGGCATTTTATGATTGGGCAAACTCAGTGTATAGCTTAGTAATAGCCTCTGCTGTTTTTCCAATATTTTATGGAGCATTGTTCAATAATGCAGGTGTTGAAGGTGTAACCGTGTTTGGCGGTTTTATTAGAAGTACCCCCCTTATTACTTATACCACGGCTGCAGCATTTTTATTAGTAGCTTTTTTATCACCGCTTCTTTCTGGTATCGCAGATTATGCAGGAAACAAGAAGAACTTCATGAAGTTTTTTTGTTATCTGGGTGCATTATCGTGTTTTGGATTGTATTGGTTTGATATCGAACAAATTTATACAAGTCTATTATTTTACTTTTTTGGTCTAGTTGGATTTTGGGGAAGTTTAGTTTTTTATAATTCCTACCTGCCAGATATTGCTCATAAAGAACAACAAGATGCTATTAGTGCAAAGGGATATTCTTTAGGTTATATAGGGAGTGTTGTGCTTCTTATTTTTAATCTCTTAATGGTCATGAAACCAGAGTGGTTTGGTCTAGGAGGCGATAGTATACTCGCAATGAAAATTGCCTTTATCACTGTTGGGATTTGGTGGATTGCCTTTAGTCAATACTCATTTTATTATCTGCCCAAAGGAAATAAAAATAAAGTAAAAATTACAAAAAGCATTTTATTTAATGGCTTTAAAGAATTAAAAACGGTTTATAATAGCTTAACTGAAAACATAAAACTTAAAAGATTCCTGCTAGCTTTTTTTGTTTACAGTATGGCAGTACAGACTGTAATGCTAGTAGCCACATACTTTGGTGAGAAAGAAATAGACTGGGGAGATAGTGATGCTAAAACTATTGGTTTAATAGGAAGTATCCTTATCATACAAATTGTAGCGGTACTAGGAGCATTTTTAACATCAAGAAGTTCACGTCGCTTCGGAAACATTAATACATTAATAGTAATTAATGTTATTTGGGTTGGGTTATGTATTGCTGCATTTTTTATCACAGAACCCATTCAATTTTACGCTACCGCAGGCTTTGTTGGTCTAGTTATGGGTGGGGTACAGTCTTTATCACGTTCTACATATTCAAAGTTTTTACCTGAGACAAAAGACACTACTTCATATTTTAGTTTTTACGATGTTGCAGAAAAGATAGGAATTGTAATAGGGATGCTTTTGTATGGGATTATTGATCAGATTACGGGATCTATGAGAAACTCCATCTTATTTTTAGTAATTTTCTTTATGGCAGGAGTCTTTTTGCTTTGGCGTGTACCTAAAAAATAAGCTTTTTTAGACAATTTTTTGGTATGTTTGCGTTTAATACAAAACTTAACTACTAATTATATGAAATATATTACATCACTTAGATGGATGATTGTCCCAATGGTTATCCTTCTTTTTGCTTCTTGTGATAATGAACCAATCGACAATGATTTTCCTATTATTGAGGAAGAGGTAATACTAGAATCTGGTGATTTTGTAGCTGTTATAGATGGATCTTTTATGTTTAATGCCGCCGCTAGTACAGCGGTACTTGACACAGATGGATTATTAGTTGTAACAGGAGCAAATCAAGGCACTGGTGAAATACTTTCGCTGGCTGTTGAAAACGCCGAAGTGGGATCTTTCAGCTTAAATGCAAATGGGAATACCGCAAATGGAGCTATATATTTTGCCTTAGAGGAGGCAGCAAATCCCTTCATAACAAATCCTGAAATAGGTGGTTCTGGCTCTATGATGATATCAGAAATAGATATGGCCGCTCAAGTAGTAAGTGGTACATTTACCTTTGTAGCTAGCAGAGTACTATTAGATATCTCTGGAAACCCAGTTATTGATAGTAGTGGAAATCAAATTATTGAGTCAGTAATTGCTACAGATGGAGAGTATTTCCAGATTCCTTTTACGATTGAAGATGCCGGTTCAGATGATCCAGATGATGATACAACGCCACCAGATGGCGAGACAAACGAAGGTAATTCGTTTGAAGCTTTTATTGACCTTGAAGGAGAAGATAATGACGGTCTTTTTACTGGAGAAACTAATAGTACAATTATTACAGATTTAGCAACAGTAGGAGGTATTCCAGTTGTACGTATCACAGCAATTAATACAGATGGTGAGTCAATTAGAATCGACATCCCAGAAGAACTTGGGTTAGGAACGTTTGATATGGTTAATCTATCCAATGGAACAGAATTAATCGCATTATATGGCGATGGTCAAGGTACAGCGAATTTAACATCTAATCCTGGTACAATAACAATTACAGATTTTAGTAGTGCTACAGGAAGAATAGTTGGAACATTTTCATTTACAGGAACAGATCCATTAAGTAACAAAACAGATATTGTAGAAGTATCCAATGGCGAGTTTACCATCTTTTATGAACCTAATCCTGAGAATATTCCAGAACCGTTTACAGCGATAGTTGATGAGGTAGCGGTTACAACTACGGTTGTGGAAAGTGGCTTGTTTATTTTTGCGGAATCTGATGTTGAAGTATTCACTTTTACTGGTGCAGATGACTTACAGAGTGTTACGGTAACGTTCCCTAGAGATATAACGACAGGTACATTTACTATGGTGCCAGAGCAGATGGATGGTAGCGAAGTGATTGGTTTCTATACACCAGATACAACTATAACAATCCCGCAAGTGTTTACATCATTAACAGGTTCTCTTACTGTAAACAGTTACGATACGAGTACAGGAAATATAGAAGGTACTTTTAGCTTTTCTGCAACAGATCCAAATGGTCAAGACCCTACAGTTTATGAAATTACTGAGGGAACATTCTTCTTTACCATTGAAGATGAGTAGCACATTTCCGAAGTACAGATAAATAGTATAAAAAAATGCCACGAGTTATCGTGGCATTTTTTTATATAAGACTATTCATTGTTTAGTTTGCTTCTATATCTCCAGAGCCACTAATTTTTGCATCTACTTTTTCTGGATTACCACTGTATGTAATATCTCCAGAACCATTTACACGTGCTTTGATACTTTTCTTGGCATATACTTCTAGATCTCCAGATCCAGCAACATAGGCATCTGTATAATTTGCCTGCATTGATCGGGCATCAAAATCTCCACTGCCGCTTACTTTAGCTTTAAAGTT
The DNA here is from genome assembly GCA_023301205.1 of Flavobacteriaceae bacterium. Classification (GTDB taxonomy): domain Bacteria; phylum Bacteroidota; class Bacteroidia; order Flavobacteriales; family Flavobacteriaceae; genus Patiriisocius. The sequence continues at coordinate 99 of JALZVC010000106.1, read as the reverse complement.
TGTGGCTGTTCCTTTAAGGCGGATATCTCCGCTACCACTTAGATTACTGTCTAGGTCATTTGCCTCAACGCTAAGGTCTATATCCCCAGAACCAACAAG
>JALZVC010000105.1 GCA_023301205.1 Flavobacteriaceae bacterium | reverse complement strand
TTTGATTTAACCACAAGCATTACAGAAATTACAGGGGGCGATCTTAATGTTTTTATTTCATTTTATGAATCGCAAGTAGATGCAGATGCAGGAACAAATCCTATTCCTAATCCTGGAGCATATGAAAACATAGAAAATCCCCAAGAAATTTTTATTAGAGCAGAAGATATAACTACAGGTTGTATTCAATCTGGTACTATTTCTCTAGAATTGCGAGTTGAAAACGCACCTTCACCAGAAACACCTACAGACCTTGTCGCTTGTGATGATAACAATGACGGCTTTGCTTTTTTTACACTCACAGATAAAGATGCAGAAATTATTGGAGCAGAGCTCAATATCCTTGTTAGTTATCACGAAACCTTGCTTGACGCAGAAAATGGTACTAATGCGATAGACACTACTATGGACTATAGTAATATCATACAATTTACGCAAACGGTATATGTACGTGTAGAAAGTGATGCTACAGCTACTGCGGGTAATGGTTGTTTTAATACGCTTACGTTAGACTTAGTAGTTATTGATAGTCCTGTTGTCCCATTAACACTAGATCCTTTGGTCGCTTGTGAGAGTGATGGAGATGAGATAGAGATATTTGATCTAACACAGCAAGATGCTGCTATTTATGGCAGTCAAGACGAAGATGACTTTACGCTTACCTATCACTTATTAGAAGCAGATGCCATTGCTGGTGTTCCAGTAATTTCTGATCCAATGATGTTTACTAATAGTACTAATCCTCAAACTATTTGGTATAGACTAGACAATAATGATGGAGACAACTTTTGTAACTCTATTGGAAATTTTGAACTACAAGTAGTGGATGGACCAGTAGCAATGGGACCTTTACAAATAGAAGTTTGTGACACACTAGGAGAGCTAGGAGATGGTATATTTACATTTGATCTTACGCTCAACGATGATGACATCACAGGTGCTATTCCAGGTGTTAATGTACAATACTTCCTTACAGATGCAGATGCTCAAGCTAATGTTGATCCTATCTCTCCTGCAAATGAGCATATGAATGTAGATGATATGGGCAATGCTATTAACCCTCAAACAATATTCGTTCGTGTAACAGATAGTAACAATACCACTTGTGTAGATTTTACTACCATAGAATTAATTGTTGTTTCAAATCCAACGCCAGCAACAGATGTGGTATTAGAATTATGTGACGATAACAACCCAGGAGATGAAATAGAAAGTTTTGATTTAACACTTGCAGCAGATTTAATTACGGGTGGTGCAAACTGGACAGTACAATACTATACAACTTTTCAAGATGCCTTCAATATGATGAATGGTGTTCCAGATCCTACTGCTCATGAAAATACCATGAATCTGGATGTAGTATACATACGCGTGGATAATTTAAATAATGCATCAGGTTGTTTTGAGATTGTAGAAGTGCAATTAATTGTTAACCCATTACCGGATGATAGTGCGTTATTAGATGATGGTTTAGTCCTTTGTGAAATACCTAATGATGGCATTGCAGAGCTTGACCTTACCGTAATTGAAGAAGATGCATTAGGCCCAAATCAAGACCCAGCTTTGTTTGAGGTGACGTATTATGAAACTGCAGCAGATGCAGCCGCGATGATGAACCCAATCATTCCTGCAGATATGTATCCAGTAACACTAATTCCTGGTGCACCACCCTTATTTATCTATACTGGGATTTTAAATTTAGAAACAGGATGTTATATAGGAGGAGTGCAGTTCTTTGAGATAGACATTAGAGATGGCGCAACAGCAACTACTCCAGCAGAACCTTTAACCTTATGTGATGCAGAAGGTGATAATAATGGTTTCACGGTCTTTGATTTAACAGTATTAGATGCTGAGATACTAGGGGGTCAAACAAATCCTCCTTTTATCGTGGAATATTTTGAAACTCTAGAAAATGCTGAAAATGGTGTAGATTCAATACCTACCCCTGAGAGTTATACAAATATCATTAATCCGCAAGAAATTTATGCTACGGTAACCAATACAGACCCAGACTCAGGATGTAGTGCTACTGTAGTTGTACTTATAAATGTAGTACAATTACCCACTATAGACTTGCCAGAAACCTTTAGGCTTTGTGTAGATGAGAATGGCAATCCAATAGCAGAGACAGATGGCGAAGCTAGCCCACCTGTAATTAGTACTGGTCTAGATGAAGGATTATTTGTATTTGAGTGGACCTTAGACGGATCCGTATTAGAAGGAGAGATAGGTAATAGTATCACTGCTGTCGCACCAGGGGTATACCAAGTAACAGCAACAGAGATTTCAACTTTATGTAGTGCTATCTCAAATCCGACCACGGTAACCATATCTGGCCCACCTATCAACTTTAGTGCTCGATTAGTAGACGGTGCGTTCTCTGGCAGTACAACGGTAGAGGTGTTCACAGAAGGAATAGGTACTTATGAATTTAGTATTGAAGGTCCAGACGGCTTAGTTCAACCTTTTCAAGAGGGTACTATCTTTGAAAATGTACAGTCAGGATTAAACCTAATCACAATACGCGATATAAATGGATGTGGTGAAGTAACCTTTGAGTTTGGTGTAATCGACTTCGATCGCTTTGTGACACCTAACGGAGACGGTTTTAATGACACTTGGATGATAGATTCTATCGCAAGTTTTGACCCTACGGCAAATATCTTTATATTTGATCGATTTGGAAAATTGCTAAAACAACTAAGCCCATTAAGTAATGGCTGGGATGGAACGTATAATGGAAATCCAATGCCGTCAAGTGATTACTGGTTCTTG
>JALZVC010000104.1 GCA_023301205.1 Flavobacteriaceae bacterium | reverse complement strand
AAAAAAAAGGCTGAAATATAAAATTTCAGCCTTTTTTAACACAACATTGTATTTGAATACTTCTGCTATAGAAAATCTACTTTTCCAGATGAGACGTCATAAACGGCACCTACAATAACAATTTCTTTTTCATTTTCCATATCTGTTAGCACTTGACTATTCGCTCTCATTTCATCCATCGTCATGCGTACATTTTTATATACCACGTCTTGAACAAATTGCTTATTAGCACTTGTACGCTCCGCTTTATCTACTGGAGTTTTAACTGCTTTTACTGCGGGTTTAATTTTAGCTAATAAAGGTGTTATGTTGCCTAATTTTACATCATCACAAGCTCCTTTTACTGCTCCACAAGCCGTATGACCTAGAACAATGACTGCTTTAGACCCAGCCACTTTACAACCGTACTCAATACTTCCTAAAAGGTCTTCGTTTACAATATTTCCAGCAACACGTGCACTAAAAATATCACCTATTCCTTGATCAAAAACTATTTCTGCAGGAACTCTAGAGTCAATGCAGCTAAGTATTACTGCAAATGGATATTGTCCACCTGCTGTGTCAGATACTTGCCCTAAAAGATCTCTATTTACTTGATTTTTAGATACAAAACGGCTATTGCCCTCTTTTAATGCTTCTATAGCGCTATGAGGTGTATAAGCGCTTTGTGTTTCTAGTGTCTGTGCTTTCATAATTTTATGTTTTAATAATTAATACTTTACTAAAAAAAGATATTCTACCTGCTTGTTAATGAGAAAACAGTAGCGGAACTTTTATAGTTAAGGCCAAGTCATTTAATGCTGAAATGGAAAGGTCTTTTTTAGTACTTGAGTTTTTCGATTTTCGATCAACGAGCAAAAGATTTACTTTATTCTTTTGCATATAATTGGACATATTTTTTAATGTTTGACCATTCTTCTCAAAGATATAGGATACTATACCATCACTTGTTAATTTTTGTTCTTCTATGGTTTCTGTAGGCTTATCTCTAATTGAAAAAGACCTGATAGGTCCTTCTGTATTAGAAATAATAGCGTTTAAACTTGAAATGTTCGATTGTATTGTAGTTTCATTATATAACCCTAAAGACAATGTACTTTCATTTTCTAAAACTGCATCATTACTTGCTAATAAAACCGGGCCTTCAAATTTTTTCAATATGAATGAGAAAATGCGATCACCCAAAAAACCAGGAGTTTTAGACACTCTTTTTCCTAAAACAATAAAATCAGGTTTTGTTTTGAGAATATGAGCTTCAATTTCATTTTTAAGATTTCCAAATGAAAAGGAGTGTTTGATCGATACTTGCGTCTTTTCAGAAATAGTTTCACACAGGGCTTTCAATTTTTTGTCTGCAAGGACATAGTGGTCTTTAAGACCTCTAACGGCCGAAAGGTTGCTCTCTTTTTCAACTACATCTGTAGGCTTACGTACGTGAAATAGCTCAATTTTACCATCAATTACTTGCGCTATTTTCGATGCGCTTTTTAATACGTTAGTACTTTGATCTGTTAAATCTGAAAGAACCAATATTTTATGTTTATTATTTTTCATTTTAACAAGATTATGCATTTTTAGTTCTAAGTTTAAAATACTCAATAAAACTAGGTGGGTTTTCAGCGCTACCGCTTTCAGAAATAATTTTTATATCTATATCTCGTTCTTTGGCTTTAAATGCAAAATCATCTAAGATTTCTATTATATCATTATCTAAATATCTTGTTTTTCTAACATCAATTTCTAAGTAGGTCTCTCTAGGTAAATTATCTAATTCTTTAAGTATAGCACCTTTATTAAAAAATGTAACCTCTTCTGCAAAAGTCATATTTATTCTATGTTTCCCGTTACTTTTATCTTCTATGTGCAAGAAGTGAGAGTTTTGATAACTTTTAATTAAAATTACAACAACACCTACTGCAAGGCCTAATCCTATCCCATACAATAAATCGATAAAAACAATTCCCAGGACAGTGACTAAAAATGGAACAAATTGTTTCCAACCTAGTTTGTACATTTTAAAAAACAACGCTGGTTTTGCTAGTTTAAATCCAACTATTAATAAAATTGCCGCAAGGACAGATAAAGGAATCATATTTAATAGTCGCGGAATTAGTATTACAGAAATCAATAATAAGAGACCGTGAATAATAGCCGAAAGTTTAGTTCTACCACCAGACTGAATATTTGCCGAGCTTCTTACAATTACCTGTGTAATTGGCAAGCCGCCTACTAAACCAGACAGAATATTACCAGTACCTTGAGCAAATAATTCTCTGTTTGTAGGAGTCACGTTTTTATGTGGATCTAACTTATCTGTAGCTTCTACGCATAATAATGTTTCAAGGCTGGCTACAAGTGCTATTGTAAATGCAACTACCCATACCTCTGGATTGCTTATCACAGCAAAGTTGGGGAAGCTAAATTGACCCACAAATGAGCTCACACTGTCAGGTATAGGAACATTAACTAAATGAGTTTTTGCAATAGCTAGTGACTCGTTAGACTGAGTAAGAATGTAGTATATAATACCAACAGCTACTGCAACTAATGGCCCTTGAATAACCTGAAAAATTTTAGATTTTTTACTAAGAATTTTGTCCCAAACAATTAAAATTGTTAAACTAATTACACCCACGATTAATGAACCAATAATTAAGTTATCTGCAATATTTAAAATTGCCGAAAACGTATTCTCTCCAGAACTCTCAAAAAAACTAAATGCTCCTTCAGGCTCTGCATCATAACCAAAAAAATGGGGTATCTGTTTAAGTATAATTATAATTCCAATTCCGGTTAACATCCCCTTAATTACAGATGATGGAAAATAATAACCAATTACACCAAATTTTAAAACACCAAATAGTAGTTGAATTATTCCTCCAAGAACTACCGCGACTAAAAAATTTTCATAAGACCCAAGAGATGTTATTGCAACAAGTACAATTGCTGCAAGACCTGCAGCTGGACCACTTACGCCTATTTTAGAACCACTAATGGCTCCTACGACAACACCACCTATAATACCGGCAATAAGACCAGAAAACAAAGGTGCTCCACTGGCAAGTGCAATACCAAGGCATAATGGTAAAGCAACGAAAAACACTACGATACTCGCTGGAATATCGTTTTTTAAATTTTTAAACATAAAATAGAATTTAAGCTCACTTGCATTAAGTGAGAGTATTAGAAAAAGGTATCCTCAAGGGAAACCATTATAGACAATAAAATCTATGCTTGTTCTGGAGGTGGTAAGACAATAGACCGAACTAAGTCTAAGTGATTGCCTAAATAATAAAAAGAGTTTTCTTTTTGAGAAGTAAAATCTTCGCTATCTCCATACTCTAACGATGAAACAATGAGCTTCTTTTCTTTAAGCTCTTTTCCTACTTCTTTTTCAGACTCTTCTTCTCCGATATTTTCGGAAATTTCTACACCTAAATCTACATCTATAATGTCCATAACGGCGGGAGCCAAAATGGAAAGCGATAAAAGAATCGCCATAATTATGTTTGTAAATAGTTTCATGAAACGCCTTGTAAAATATACGCAAAGTTAAACAAATAGTTTAACCGAAATAATTTTTATAATCTCTTTAACGTTTCCGAAGGAATCCAACCTTCTTTCCCGTTAGCGATGCGAATAAAGTCCCACAATTCATCAGATTCAAGTACTTGTATTTTTGTTCCTTCGTGGAGTACAAAATTGGTTTCACTCCCTAACGAAGCTTTATCTTTAACGTCCACGCTCTCTTCAAAAATTATAGCGGGGTTGTCCTTGTTGACGTTGTTATAGGTAGTAAATGCCATTGTTATAGAAATGAATAATAGCAGAATCCCAGTTGCCGAAACCAGTAAAAAGAAGCGTTTCATTCTACTTTGATTTACAAAATAATAGAACAAAAATCCTAAAACACTAATGATAGAGAATGTTACAGCGACCTTTGCCCAAGTTTCGAAAGTGGCAATAGAATACAGATGCTCATAGGTTTTAGCGATAAAATTTTTGGGCAAGGTCTCAATGGCATCCACGCGTGCATTTTGTGCAAAACGCAAGTTGTTTTTTATGTCTGGATTATTAGGCGCTAGCTGTAATGCCTTTTCAAAATAGTAAATACTTGGGGCTACTTTATTTAATTTGTAATACGCATTCCCTAGATTGTAATATAATTCTGCACTCTCATTGCCTGTCTTTTCTATCAATTTCCAGGAATCAATCGCTTGCTGAAAATTATCGGCAGCAAATTGCTTGTTTCCTTGTTCAAAAAGAACATTGTTTTTTTGTGCTTCGGAAATGCTAATAACTCCCAATACTAGTGAGGTAAAAAGAACAATTGTGCGTATATGTTTCTTAAAAATCCCCATTATTGAATTTCTTTATCTATGGTTGAGATAATATCAACAGCCTTGTTATAATCTTCCTTAATTAATACTGCCGTAGCGGGTGTATAACGAGCAAATTCGCAACTTTTAAGCAATGTATTAAATTCTGTCACTGTGTTTTCAGCTACGTTTCTTTCTGTTAATAATTGTGCAATACGATCTTTAGACATCTCTGTAGTTTCTATGTCTAACTTCGCTTTTAAATAATTATGTAAAGCTAATTCCATAGACTCATAAAATGCTTCTTGGTCTTTTAAGTTTTTCTTTGCTACTCCTAAATATTTTCTAGCTAATCTATTTGCACTGCGTAATCGATTACCGTCTACATCTGCAAGCCTTCTATCTCTAAAGCGTCCTGCTAAAATAAACAACGGAATTAGTAAAAAAGGACCAGCCATTAATGTCCAGAACAATTTAGATTTAAAGAAATGATCTTTGGTCATGGATTGGAATGTAGTGGCAAGTTTAATGTTTTTAAACTGCGTGTTGGTTGCTGCTATATCTTCTTTTGCGGCCACTTCCAGTTCGCCGTTTGTAGGCCCTTCTGGCACATCAATAATAATTTCTTTTGAGGTGAGCGTTTTATAAGTTTCCGTTTTAGGATCAAAATAAGAGAAGGTTATAGGGCGAATAGGGTATTGACCTTTATACTGAGGGATTACCGTGTATTTTTCTGAAATAGTCCCTTGCATTCCAATGGCTTTAACCTTTACGTCATTGGTGCGTTCTGGGTCATACACTTCTAGGCTGCTAGGAAGTGTTACCTCAGGTAAGCCCATCAATTTTAAATTTCCGTTTCCAGTAATTTTAACGTCAAGTTCTAGTGCCTCATTGGCATTGAGTTGCGTTTTATTTGCACGCATTTCTAATGAAAAATCACCCACGGCATCCGTAAAACCATCAGGTCTGTTTGCTAAAGGTAGCGCACGTACTTTTATCTTTCTTTTACCAGCACTCACTGTTTTGTTTATTCGAACAGGGATAGCTCTGCCAAAGAAGTCTCTCCTTCTTGAAGGAACGTCTATAGGGATATTTAGCGTAAGTGGTTCTATGTCAAGTTCGCCAATTTTTTGAGGATATAACACCGTACTCCTTAAAATAACATAGCGAAAATCCTCTCCTTGATATTTGCCGTTGTATACTTTATAATCACCGCGAGCGTCAATATTTTGACTCCAAAAATCTTCATACTTAGGAGAAGCTACTTCTTTCCAAGAACTGGTAATACTTACATCTCTAGAAACGTATAATTTGTAGACCACCGTGATTGCTTCATTTAAAAATGGATTACTATCAGATATTTCTGCAACGAGATGCACTGCAGCATTAGCTACATAATCTGGGTTGTTTGGATCTTGCGGTACAGAACTTTGTTTTGTAACCTGTATTGCTATTGGCTTTGAAGAGTATGTTTGTCCCTCAATTAGTATAGTAGCTGTGCCTAGGGTGATTTTACCTAGTTTTTGTGGCGAAAGGAAATAAGAATAGGTTTTAGAAAAACTTCTTTTACCATTTATATACGAGTTACTTAACGATTGATTAGGACCTCCTACCACTAAAAACCCATTAAAATCTGGCGGCATAAAATTATCACCATCTCTATTCATAGTAAAATCTACGCGCAGACGTTCGCTTATGCCTAACTTCTGTTTGCTAACTTTAATTTCAAACTTTACATT
>JALZVC010000103.1 GCA_023301205.1 Flavobacteriaceae bacterium | reverse complement strand
CACGTTAAAGATGATTTTGGTCGCTTTCCTAGTAAAGAAAGTTTGGCTTATAAGAGTCAATTTTTACAAAGCCCAGTTATTGATATTTGGGCATTAAAGCTAAAAACTGTTTTGTTAGCTGCTTTTCCTTCTTTAGTATTTAAGGAAAAAGAAATGGTAAAACATATATTTATAAAGGCAGAGCAGCCTTTTCAATACAAAGCCAAGGGCCTGCTGCGATCTGTTTTTAGTTACTCTTTAGATTTATTTGCTGGAAAATTTAAAAATATATTGAATAGAACGCGCGTATTGATAGGTGCGCGAAGAGACCCCTACGATCGATTTAAATATCTAATTACTGTGTCAAAAAAGGCCTCGTATAAGCTTTCGTTTTTCTTCCTTTTAGGCGAAGGGAAAGAGTACTTGGATGGAGTGATGATTCGTAAAAATAAATTCACGGAGCTTATTAAATATGTGGCAGATTACTGTGAAGTGGGTCTTGTTTTATCTGTCAAAGCACAACATAAACCTACTCTATTTAAGACAGAAAAGTTGCAGTTAGAGAATATTATCCTTCAAGATGTGAAGTGCTCATACAACGCTGAGTATATTGTGGATGTGCCCAACAATTATCGACAACTCGTTGAGATGGAGATTGCCCAAGATTTTACCATGTGTTACGCAAATAAACCTGGTTTTAGAGCGAGTACGTGTACACCTTTTCTTTTTTATGACCTCGACTATGAAATTAAAACTCCATTAATTATTGCCCCTGTCGCAGGAATTTCAGAATCGTTTAGTAATTTTAATGCAGATAAAAAACGAGAAATTATATCGCATTTAAAACAGGGAGTAGCACGAGTACAGGGACATTTTATTATAGGAATAAGCAATGTTTACCTCGAAAATGTAAAAGACGGAAAATACTGGCGTTCAATTTTAACAGAAGCATTTTAATGGATAAAACACTAATCACAGACGTCTTTTTTGATTTAGATCATACCTTATGGGATTTTGACAGAAATTCTGCGCTCGCTCTTAAACGCGTTTTTGCTAAGAATAACATTGCGCTCCCGCTGGCAGATTTTTTAAAAGAATACGAACCCATCAATTTTGCGTACTGGGCCGAATTTAGGGAAGAACGTGTTACAAAGCAAGAATTAAGACACGGAAGACTTATAGATTCATTTAAAAAATGTAATCTCACTTATCCCATTGAAACAATTGAAAAACTATCTAATGATTATATCGAAGAACTTCCTGGAGATAATCATCTTTTACCAGGAGCACGAGATGTTTTAAACTACTTAAAATCAAAGTATAATCTTCATATAATTACTAACGGCTTTCACGAGGTTCAACACGTAAAATTGAATAAAAGTGAGATTATGCACTTTTTTAAAACAATCACCAGCTCTGAAGAAGTGGGTGTCAAAAAACCAAACCCAAAGGTTTTTGAAAAAGCATTAACCAAGGCAAATGTAATGGCAAAACAAAGCGTAATGATAGGAGATACTTATGATGCAGATATTGTTGGAGCTAGGGAAGTAGGGATGGAGACCATTTTTTATAATTATAGAAAAGAAGCAGCGCTAAAAGCTGAGTTAGTGGTAGACCATCTTATTGAGATAAAAGGCTACCTATAATATAAGTTTGTTTTTTTACGTTCTTTAGTAAATCCCTACAATGAGAAGTAGTACTTACCTTTATTGTTTAATTATTTTAGTGAGCCTGCTAGGGTGTGTAAGCGATACAGATTTTGAGCAAGTAGATGACATTGCGTTTACACCAGAAGTAACATTAAATCTTATTTTTTTTAATCTAAATGCAGAAGAATTTTTTAACACTACTACTAATACACCTCGGCTTACTGTAAGTGACACCACTGCGCTAGTATTTTTAGAAAATACCACAATTACTGGAAGTATTCAAAAAATTGAATTCGAATTTAACTTCACGAGCACCATACCCAGAACGTTTCAGGCAGATTTTGAATTTTTGCAAAACAATAATGCAGTCTCTTACACCACTAGTACAGTTGTGGCTGCGGGTAGTGCTGCAAATGAAGTAGCGACGTTGTTTGTTGAAGAAGTAGAGGGACAGGATTTAGATGCTCTAACCAATGCTTCAAAAGTTGTGGTGCGTATTACCATACCAGAAGCAAATGCTGATTTAACAGGCCTTCTCAACTTACAGTCTAAAGCAACATATTTTATAGAATATTAATATGATGCGATATCTTATTTCTTGTGGCATAGCATTGCTGACCGTTGTTTGTTGCTTATCTCAAAATAAGCAACTACTCTATGGATTAGAAAATATACCTCAATCTTTATTACTTAATCCTGGGGGAGAAGTAAACACTGATAAGCATTTTGGAATTCCATTTTTATCAGGAAATCACTTTAATGCAGGAAGTTCTGGTGTGACCGTTTTTGATATTTTTGGAGACGATGGAGGGGATATTAATGCGAAGATTCGGGAGAAAATTTCTGAGCTAACAGAAGATGATTTTTTTACCGCTACACAACAATTAGAGCTCGTAAACATTGGTTGGCGTAATCTTGAAGGAACTTATTTTTCTGCTGGTTGGTATCAAGAATTAGATTTTATAGCTTATTTTCCGAAAGACCTAGCTGTTTTAGCCACCGAAGGGAATAATGATTTTATAGGTGAGCCATTTGATTTAGGACAAGTGAATGCTAGAGGAGATGTAACTTCTGTTTTTCATATAGGAATTAATAAACAGGTGAACAAAAAGCTAACCGTTGGGGCACGCGCAAAATTGTATTCGAGTGTTTTAAGTATAAGTAGTACAAGCAACTCTGGAACATTTACAACGGTACCCTCAGAAAATGGGCTTAATGTTTTTGAGCATCGACTACAAAATATTGATCTTGCGTTTCAAGGTTCAGGCTTGGCGTCACTAAACGAGTTAGATGGCTCTGCACTAACCTCTACGGTAATTGGACGTACTATTTTTAGTGGTAATTATGGATTGGGCTTAGATCTTGGTTTTACGTATCAATTGACCAATAAGCTCCAGTTATCCGCGAGTGCCATAGATATTGGTGCGATTTTTCACGCAACAGATACAGAAACGTTTCGTGCAAAGGGTGATTTTACACTCAATGGCATCGAGCTTGTTTTCCCTCCACTTGAAGATGGGGAATCCACATTTCCTTATTATGACAATCTTGAAGATGAATTTAATCAAGCAGTTACCGTTGATACTACATCAACATCATTTGTGCAGACAAGACCACTTAAAATATATGGACAGCTCGCGTATAACTTCGGAAATTTTGTAGGTGGTGAGGAGTGTGATTGTTTGAAAAAAGGGCAGATAAGCCGGGTAAATGAAGCAGGGGTACACCTTTTTGCGGTAGCGCGACCAAGAGGGCCACAAGCGGCAGGTACATTGTTTTATAGAAGGAGGTTTAGTGCTAATTTCACACTAAAAGGAACCTACACTGTTGATGCGTATAGCGCAGATAATATAGGGGCTGCGGTAGCGTTAGATATAGGTGAGTTTAATTTTTATATTGCAGCAGATAACCTTCTAGATTCAGGTAATATAGCCAAAGCAAATAGCGTATCTTTGCAGCTAGGTGTTAATTTAAAATGGGATCAAGAATGAAAAACATACTGTTAGTTGCTTGCCTTTGTTTAGTAAATTTTGGTTTTGCTCAAGAAAACATAGATAGATATAATTTTATAGAGGTGCCAGATAGGTTTGAGTTTTTGTCTGGAGATAATCCGTATCAATTATCAGATATGATGGTGTTTTATATTGAGAAGAAAGGTTTGAAAGCTTATAAACAAGTAGATAGCCCTAATATTCCTAAGTGTGATGCGTTGTATGCAGATTTATTAAAAGCTCCTAGTGCATTTGGTACGAATTTGACTTTTGTTTTAAAGGATTGTAATAATAATATTCTGTTTCAAAGTGGAAAAGGAAATTCTAAAGTAAAAGAATATAAAAAAGCTTACCCAGACGCTTTAAGAAAAGCTTTTAAAACTTTTACAAATGAAGATTTTACTATTGCTCTACCTAGAGAAATGAAGTCAGTAAGAACAGAAGAAAAACAAGTTGAACAGACGAAACCAAGCGTTGAACCTATTTTAAAAGCAACGGAGGTGACTACAGAAATGGTTAGTAAAGTCCCAACGGAGGAGGTGAAGGAAGTTAAACCTCCTAAGCTAGAAACTATAGTCGTAAATGAGGAGCAACTACCAGAAGCTGCGATAACAAATTATAAGCGAGATGAAAACGTCTATTTACTTAAAAAAGTG
>JALZVC010000102.1 GCA_023301205.1 Flavobacteriaceae bacterium | reverse complement strand
GCTACAGGTTTTTTATCATCACCCACGGCCACAAAAGTAAACAGACCAGTAACAGCCTTACTGCGCTCATAGCTATACATATCTTCCATAAAAATATCGACTTTTACCACACAGCTTGTGCGTCCTACTTTAGTAACTCTAGCTACAAGTTCAATAATGGTTCCTTGTGGTATGGGGCTATTAAAATCTATTTTATCTGTAGAAACGGTAACTACTTTTTTTCTACTAAAACGTGTCGCACAAATAAAACTAGCTTCATCCATCATATGCAGCGCAGTACCACCAAACAAGGTGTCATAGTGATTTGTTGTATTAGGAAATACTGCTTTAAATATCCTGGTTTCGCTGCTTTTTTTAAGACGTTCTATTTTTTCCATGATTACTAATAGTTAAATAAAAACTAACAATGACTATCCAGTCTGTGAGATTGTCTATATAGTAGTATTTTTGCGGTTCAAAGATACAGATTATGGCTTCGGAAATTCTAAAAAAATTACAATGGCGTTATGCAACAAAAAAGTTTGATACAACCAAGAAGTTGTCTTCGGATAAATTAGATATTTTAAAGGAAGCATTTAATCTTACGGCTACTTCTTATGGATTACAACCATTAAAACTGGTGATTGTTTCTAAAGCTAAAATGAAGGAAGACTTGGTGCCCATAACGATGGGTCAACCTCAAGTAAACGATTGCTCGCACGTACTCGTTTTATGCAGAGAAGCAACTTTGACAAATGATTATATAAAAAAGTATTTTAATAAGGTGGAGCAGATAAGAGCAACCCCTAGAGAAATTTTGGCGCCTTTCGAGTCGTTTTTAACCATAACATTTTCAGAGAAATCACAAGAAGAAATTTCAAGTTGGATGACAAAGCAGGCCTATCTTGCATTAGGTAACCTGCTTACCGTTTGTGCCCTAGAAGAAATAGATGCGTGTCCATTAGAAGGTTTTGAGCCTGCTAAATATGATGCATACTTAGGTTTAGAAAAGCTTGGTTTAAAATCTGTATTGGTATTAGCAGTTGGTCATCGTGCTGATGATGATATGTTTGCAGGTATGAAAAAAGTTAGACGTGGTGTTGACCGTGTTGTGATTGAGATGTAATGCTATTTTATTAGGTATTGACGCATTTTTAACATCACTTTTAATCAATCACGTTTTGTTATTAGATCTTGCACAAAATTCATCTGTGTATCTTCTTGTTGCAAGTAGTCCTCAAATTTTTGAGTTACATTGTAGTCTGGAACTAATCCTCTACCATAGATTTGGTTTTCTTTTTTTGGAACATCTTGTTCTAAATTAACGACAGAAAAACTAATGCCAAGTTTAGAATTAGGTAGTATATATTCTAAACCTGAATGTCCGTTATGCCCGTAATATCCTCCTAAAGTCTCTTCTCCAATGACTACGGTATTTTTATTTCCTGCGACCATTGCTGCAAACAAACTACCGGCAGAAGCTACTCTAGGACTAATAAGTAAATACACTTTTCCGTTAAATGCATTTTGATTCGGTTTTCTTACTAGGTGATCAGCACTGGTTGCGTTTTGATAAAATTTTCCATCTTTTTCTTCTGGAAACACCTTTTGAAATTCGTTATTATATCTTCCCACCCCCAAAGCTCTTAAAAAGAACGGATATTTGCTGTCATAATATTTCAGAAAGGGTATTTTTTTAAAACTAATCCAAGCTTCTTTGTTTTCTGAAAAGTTACGGTTTGTTAAATAGGAATATGTTACTAAATCATTTGGATCTGTTCCTCCACCGTTATTACGAACGTCAACAATTAAATTTTTAATTTGATTATTCTTAATACTTGCAAAAACACTATCTAAAAATGCAACATACTTAAAGTGTCTAGGGTTTTTCTCATTCCCAATAGAAAAACTATTTATAGTTAAAATACCGGTTTCTTTATTTATAGTTTTGTAGTCATAGATCTCATTATTTTTCCAACTTTTGTACTTGACATTATCATATGGTTCTGAATATCGATTTAAAAAATTTCTATAATACCCTATATACCCGATACTTTTAAGGGTTGCTCTGTTGATTTTATTTGATGTGTTAGTTTTATATTCTATTGTAAACTGATTGCTTAGACCGTAATGTAAACGATAATATTTACTGAAATGAATTCCTAAACCTATTCGTTTTCCTGTTGTGTTTACTCCATCTGTAGTGTAGTATTTGTATAGGTTTGTTATAACCTGTTCAATTTTCTCATTATTGACAGAAACTATTTCTGCGCCTAATGGAATGTCTCCTTCACTAAAGTTAATAATCCATTTTCCATCTATCCATTTTACAGGAAAAGGAAAATAACCGTCTTCTTCGATTTTTAAAGATTTCTTTAATTTTTCTGTTAAATAGGTATCGTTATGTGCACTTCCTTCAAAATCTGTTAATGTGCATATTATATTATAAAAACCTCTATAGTTAGAAAGCGTACTAATTTCATTTTCTGCCCAATCGTAAATACTATCAATCTGTTTTTTTGTTCGGTATTTATATAAACCAGAATTTCCTTTTATTCTAATCTCCTTAAAAATAGATAAATCTTCTTTCATTTTCTTTTGAGAGAAAGCATCTTCTAGAGATTGCGCAAGAGATATATTAGATGTTATTAAAAAGAAGAGGGATAAATAAGTTAGATTTTTCATTTGAGTATTAATTTTTCTCAAATTTAATTAGGCATTCCTATTGGCGCTTGTATAATGTTGGTAATTATGCTTTTTCAATAATACTTTCCTTATAAAACTGGGGCGAAACCCCAATAAAGCGCTTAAAAGTTTTAGAAAAATGTGCTAAATCTGTAAAATTATATTGATATGCTATTGATGTAAGTTCTGTATTTGAGTTAATTAACTTCTTACTTGAAAATGCTTTTTTCATTAGTATGTAATTAATTGGAGACATACCTGTTGATGCCTTAAATTTTTTAGAAAATCCAAATTTGTTAATATTTGCAATTTTTGATAATTCACTTAGGTTAAATTTTTCTTGAATATTATTTTCAATGTAACTATTGATTTTATGAAAACTACTTAGATTTAAATCTGAATACCCTATCTCGTTTTCTTGCGAGTAAGGTTTCAAAGTGTCTACAAATTGTATTAAATAAAGCTTAATATTTTCAGGATTTTGGCTGTCAATAGCATTAATAAGTTTGATAAACAAC
Organism: Flavobacteriaceae bacterium; assembly: GCA_023301205.1. Taxonomy (GTDB): domain Bacteria; phylum Bacteroidota; class Bacteroidia; order Flavobacteriales; family Flavobacteriaceae; genus Patiriisocius. Next base: position 4,919 of record JALZVC010000102.1, on the reverse strand, counting down.
GAATTTGCTGTGCCACTATCTATTTTTCGGTTAATAAATTTAATGTCTTTTCCATTTAAAATATTTTTCATTAATTCACTAGGAATGTAAATCGTGTCAAATTTTAATTGAGATTTATTGTCGAGTATTGGATTAGAATGTATTTCAAAAGGGTTTGTTATAGATATATTACCAGCCTCGCTAAAAAGGCTTTGATTTTCAAAATCAATTTGTTCAATTCCTTTATGTATTAGAGAAATACAAAACGTTTCATGAAAGTGTTTTGGAAATTCAGTAGTTTGATTTTCTATTGATATATATTCTAAACCCTCTAATTTCATTTGTATTTGTTCAATATTTTATAAGTTCAGAATATTACGTTTTGAATACTTTAAAAATTGCTTCTTTGGTTAATGACAATTAAGTCTATTCCTTTTTATTTACAACTCCTTATCTCCATAATAATTGATAACCAGTGCCACCATATAACTATAGCTTTTTATCCCGCCACTTACATTATTTGCTTGTAAATAGCCGTCGTAAAAATATTTAGAGACAACTTCAAACGGATTTTCATAGCTTTCCCAAAAATCACGCATCTCTTTATAGCTTGCAAGAATACCTGGGTTAATAGTTTCTAATAATTCGTGATATTTATCTATATCTCTACGCGCAACTTCGTTTACTAAATAACGCAGCGCAAAAATATAGCCTGCATACTGTATATAAACATCATCATTGTTAACAGTAGTAAGCGCGGCAATAAAGTTAGCTTCATTTTCTGCTGCATATCCTATCTGGTGTGCTACTTCGTGAGCGCTCACCACAGGAAACTTATAGGTCTTAATTAGATTATTTACCTGTGCTTCATTAGAGAATGGATTAAGATAACCGCTATAGCCCATAATAGTTAACCCCAGGCTCCAGCCACTTTTTTTAAGACTAATCGGGGAATACGTAAGCATTGGGAATTCTGCTTTTACATTATTATAACCATTTTGGGTTCGGTTAAAAATTTCTTCTTGAGCGTACGGAAGATCAATTTTAACAGAATCTTGATATCCCAGTAGTCGATGCATAGCATTGGCTTTTTTCACAAAGCGCTCGGTCATGGTAACAAGTTCTTCTGTGGTGTACTCATTGTCAATACCAATAGATGTATGCAAGGGCATTCTATAATAATTGAGACCCCAGAGTATATGAAACATAAAATAAACAATGCTCACACTTGCTGTGATGTCAAGGATAAACTTTAGTGGTTCTCTACGTAACCGTCTTATGTTTTTATAAATCCATCGTAAGGCATATATAGTAATAAGGGTATAGAACAGGTCTCCCACAGAAAAAGGAACCCAGCCAAAAAGGTAGCGCGATGTTTTAGAAATAATTGGGTAGAGGCCAGTACTATAGTAGGTTTCTACAAACGCTGGAAAGTGTTTTAGCAACTGTAACACAAAAACCTGAACGATTAATAAAACCGAGAGGATAACAGAGGTTCGGCGTTGCTTCATGTATACTAGTATTAGTTTTTGTGTGCTTGTGGCTATTTCTGTACTCAATTGTATAAAGTGTAATTTTACAAAAAAAAGTGGAAAATTGTACGTGAACTATGTTATACATTTGTTATAATGCTGATAAAAGTACTAAACATGTTTAACTTTGTTCTCTATATACAAAGGATATAAATTTTAATAAAAACAAATGAACCAAGCCATACGCAACCTAGAACCAAAAGAGCTCTGGAATAAATTTGCAGATCTAAACGCTGTACCTCGCCCTTCTAAAAAGGAAGAACGTGTAATTCAATTTATGATAGACTTCGGAAATAATCTAGGTTTGAAGACTATTAAAGATGAAGTAGGTAACGTGATTATTTGTAAACCGGCCACAGCGGGACTAGAAAACCGAAAAAAAGTAGTGATGCAATCACACTTAGATATGGTGCATCAAAAAAATAATGACACCGAGTTTGACTTTGATACGCAAGGTATCGAGATGCATGTAGATGGAGATTGGGTACGTGCAAAAGGAACAACACTTGGAGCAGATAATGGGCTAGGAGTAGCAACAATAATGGCAGTTTTAGAAAGTAAAACTATCGAACACCCTGCAATAGAAGCACTATTTACAATTGATGAAGAAACAGGAATGACAGGTGCAATGGGCCTTAAAGGTGGTGTGCTTACAGGAGATATTTTATTAAACCTCGATACAGAAGAAGATGACGAGATAGGAGTAGGTTGTGCTGGTGGAGTAGATGTTACGGCAACAAGAACCTATGAAGAAGTTGCAGCTCCAAGTGATTCTAAAACCTATACTATTACTGTAAAAGGGTTACAAGGTGGTCACAGTGGGATGGATATCATTAAAGGTCTAGGTAATGCAAACAAAATGATGAACAGAGTACTGCACGCAAGTGAAGGTTTAGTTCATATTGCTGCATTAAAAGGCGGTAGTTTACGTAATGCAATCCCAAGAGAAAGTGTTTGTCACGTAGTAGTGTCTAATAACAACAAGAGCGCATTTACTGGAGCAGTTAAAAGTATAGAAGAAAAAATAAAACAAGAATATAGCTCCCTAGAACCAAATCTAGAAATCGCTATTGAAGAAACAACAGCTGCAACTAAGGTGTTATCTAAAGAAGCACAAACTGCTTTAATACATATGGTATATGCTGCACACAATGGTGTTTTTAGAATGAGTCCTGCCATTGCAGACCTTGTAGAGACTTCTAACAATATTGCAAAAATTATAGTAGCAGACGGGAAAATGAAGATTGCTTGTTTAACACGATCTTCTGTTGAGTCTTCTAAAGATGATCTTGCAAACACACTAAGAGCTGCCTTTACTATGGGAGGTTGTGATGTTGACTTTGCTGGAGAATACCCAGGATGGGCGCCTAATATGGACAGTCCTATCTTAAAAGTAATGGAAGCTTTATACACAAAAATCAACAATGAGAAGCCACACGTAGCTGCGTGTCACGCAGGATTAGAATGTGGTATTTTAGGTAAAAATTATCCAGAAATGGATATGATTTCTTTTGGTCCAACCATTAAAGGAGCGCATTCACCAGACGAGCGAGCAAGTATTTCTTCTGCGCAGAAGTATTGGGGTTTTGTAATTGAGATATTAAAAAACATTCCAGTAAAAGCTGCGTAAGTTTAATGATTTTTCAAATAAACAAAAGTTGAGTTACCCATAAATAAAAAAAAGCAGCGATATATCGCTGCTTTTTTTTACTTCCAACTTCCAACTTTCAACTTCCAACTGCAATCAGATTCCTGTATAATTAGCTGGTGTCACGGCGCGCATTTCTTTTTTCACAGCTTCAGAAACATCAAGGGTTTCAATAAAGTTAGCCATTGAAGTTTTAGTAATGGCTTCGTTAGTTCTTGTAAGCCCCTTTAAAGCTTCATAAGCATTAGGATATGCTTCTCGTCTTAAGATGGTCTGGATAGCTTCTGCTACCACAGCCCAGTTGTTTTCTAGGTCTTGCTCAAACTTAACTTTGTTTAATAACAATTTACCAAGCCCTTTTATCGTGGATTGAAAAGCAATAAGCGTATGTCCTATAGGTACACCTATATTACGTAATACTGTGCTATCTGTTAAATCTCTTTGCAATCTACTTACCGGTAACTTTTCAGAAAGATGTGTGAAAATTGCATTTGCAATACCGATATTTCCTTCACTGTTTTCAAAATCAATAGGGTTTACCTTGTGTGGCATCGCAGAAGATCCTACTTCTCCTTCTTTAATTCTTTGTTTAAAATAATCCATAGATACATAGGTCCAGATGTCTCTGTCAAGATCTAATATGATGGTGTTAATACGTTTAAGGCAATCAAACAAAGCTGCCATATGGTCGTAATGCTCAATCTGTGTCGTAGGAAAGGAGTGATGTAATCCTAGGGTGTCGTGTACAAAATCAGTTCCGAAACTTTTCCAGTCTATGGCTGGGTAGGCCACTTTATGGGCATTAAAGTTTCCGGTAGCACCGCCAAATTTTGCCGCACTTTTAATATTGTTTAATAAATCAAACTGCTCTTCAAGTCGGGTTACAAATACCTGTATCTCTTTACCCAATCGAGTAGGAGAGGCCGGTTGTCCGTGTGTACGTGCCAACATCGATATTTCAGCCCAGTCTGTCACGAGGCCGCTTAGTTTTTCTTTTAGTTCAAAAAATAACGGAATATATACTACATTCATCGCTTCTTTTAATGAAAGCGGTATTGCTGTATTGTTTATATCTTGAGAGGTAAGTCCAAAATGAATAAACTCCTTGTATTTCTCAAGATTTAATCCATCAAATTTTTCTTTGATAAAATATTCAACCGCTTTTACATCGTGATTTGTTACTTTCTCGATATCCTTAATCTTTTGAGCATCATCACTAGTAAACTCGCTATATAATTTCCGAAGTTCTGGAAATAGTGCCGTGTCAAAATCACTTAACTGCGGTAAAGGGATAGTTACCAGGGCGATAAAATATTCGATCTCCACTTGTACTCTATATTTTATTAAGGCTTCTTCTGAGAAGAAGGGGATTAAAGACGCGGTTTTAGACGCGTATCTTCCGTCAATAGGTGAAATGGATTGTAATGCTTGATGGCTCATTGGGCTAAAATTTTTAAAGGTGCAAATATACGCATTAACCTGAAGTACTAATACAGCGTAGTGTCAAATTAAAATAAGAGATTTTATATAGTGTTGCGTGTAGATTATCGAAAATATAAGTATTCGTACGAGCTAAGGTGTGATTTTAAATACCTATTTGCAAGGGATTTAAATAAAAAAAAACACTAAATTTATGATGTAATAGTAACAACAACCTAAATAATTAATGGCATAAGTGAGACAAACGAAAAATTAGCAAAACTTAAAGAAAAGCATTATTACAATTAAAAGATTGTGGAATTTCTAATGTAAATGATTGT
>JALZVC010000101.1 GCA_023301205.1 Flavobacteriaceae bacterium | reverse complement strand
AGCTAATTCTGGGATGTAGCTTGCCACTTCGCCTTTGTTTTTTAAAGCAGAGACTTCTTTATGGATGTCGTTTAGGATTTGTTGGTAGTTCATTTGTCAATTTATAAATATTGAATCAATTACGATTATTAAAAGCCATATTGCCAAAATAGATAAGAGTGGAATTACAGTCCAATATATTTTATTTTTCTTTGATAATAACGCAGATTTCCAGATTAAGAATAATCCGATAATAAATAATGGAATACTCACAAAGGCGAAAAGTGGAACAACTCCAATTAAAGCTCCGCAAATAGTAAAAACTTTACCGTATATTAGAATTGTAGCGTTTTTATCGGTGTTTTTAAAAATAGAATTCACTATTTCTTCTTATAAAAAGGCAATTTAACAACAGTAGCAGAAACCGCTTTCTTTCTAATCTGAATATTTATTTTAGAACCTACATCTTTAAAAACTACAGGGACATAACCCAAACCAATACCTGTTCCCATTGATGGAGACATGGTACCACTGGTGACGTTACCTATTTTGTTCCCGTTACCGTCAACGATATCGTAGCCTTGGCGCGGGATTCCGCGTTCGTCAAGCTCAAAAGCAACAAGTGTTTTTTCAACACCGCGCTTCTTTTGTTTCTTTAGGTTTTCGCTGTTCACAAACTCTTTTGTAAATTTTGTAATCCAACCTAAGCCTGCTTCTAATGGCGAAGTGGTGTCGTCAATATCATTTCCGTAGAGACAATAGCCCATTTCTAAACGTAATGTATCACGAGCCGCAAGACCTATGGGTTTAATACCGTACGCTGCGCCAGCTTCAAACACTTTTTCCCAAACCTGAGCAGCTTCTTCGTTTTTGCAATAGATTTCAAATCCGCCACTTCCAGTATATCCAGTTGCGCTAATAATTACGTTGTCAATACCTGCAAAGTCAGACACTTTAAAAGTATAAAACTTGATGGCAGAAAGATCTTCGCTCGTCAAAGATTGCATTGCCTCAATCGCTTTTGGTCCTTGTATTGCTAGTAGAGAATACCCTTCACTTATATTTTGTAACTCGGCACCTGCGTGGTTGTGTTTGTTTATCCAAGCCCAATCTTTAGCTATGTTAGAGGCATTTACTACGAGTAACCATTTTTCTTCTTCTAAGCGATAGACAATAAGATCGTCTACCACACCACCGTCTGCGTTAGGGAAGCAGCTGTATTGTGCTTGCCCGTCTACTAATTTTGACGCATCATTGCTGGTCACGTGTTGTATACAAGCTAATGCATTAGGGCCTAATACTAAAAATTCGCCCATATGCGAAACATCAAAAACACCTACTGTATTTCGCACAGTTTCGTGTTCAGTGTTTACGCCCTCATAAGAAACTGGCATGTTATAGCCCGCAAACGGAACCATTTTTGCGCCAAGCGCTTCATGAATTTTTGAGAGTGCAGTATCTTTCATAGTATTGGTTTATTAGATTTTTAAATTTTTTAGCTTGCGCGAAAACGTTCCAGACGTCATCCCTTAGCTTCTATAACAAAGGTACAATTAAGGGGCTAAGTCGTCCAAATTTTGTGGGAGATTGTTTTTGAAATATCTGTCTGCTATCTCTGTGTATCTGTGTGAGCCTTTGCGTATCTCAGCGTAATAGCTAAGTCACAGTGTTGCAATGATATTCACGGAGGCTTTTAAAACAAAAAAATTGAACCCTCAAATATAAGACTACTATCTCTGTGTGTCTCTGTGAACCTTTGCGTATCTCAGCGTAATAGCTAAGTAACAGAACTGAACGGAGAAGCGCAGAGATTCACGGAGGCTTTGCTATTTATTGGATATTTTTTTTGCTACTATATGGCTTAAAGTTGCCAGTCTTTCAATAATAAAATCCGTATTTTTGGAGTATAATTTACACCCAATTTATGAAGGTATTTTCTATAGAACAACTCTATCAAGCAGATAAAATAACAGCGCAGAAGCAAGAGGTTTCTTATAACGAATTAATTGAACGGTCAGGAACGCAAGTTTTTAATTGGTTTCACGAGCGATTGAAGAGTGCGCCAGTGCCAATTCACGTTTTTTGTGGTATAGGAAATAATGGAGGTACTGGACTAGTTGTAGCAAGACTCTTAATTGAAAATGGTTATACGGTAAAAACTTATATTGTCAATTACAGTGATAAGCGAGCTAAAGACTTTTTAGTCAATTACGATCGCATTAAAAATGTAACCAAAGAATGGCCATTGTTAATGACAAGTGAAGATGATTTTCCAGAAATGAGTCCTAACGATATTATAATTGATGCGATGTTTGGTATCGGGATTAATAGATCACCAGAGGGGTGGGTTAAAACATTGTTTCAGTACATTAATGCACAACCTTGTTTTAAGTTGTCAATAGATGTGCCAAGTGGAATGTTTGCTAATGCTCCAACAGCAGATCTAGAAGCGGTGATACAGGCAAATCATACCCTTACAATACAGTCACCAAAATTGGCTTTCTTTTTACCGCAAACAGGTCGTTTTGCTGGTTATTATGATGTTTTAGATATTGGTTTAGATCAGGAGTTTTTAGCAACTAATCCTGGTATCGCAACCATTATTTCAAAACCAAATGCACAGCGTATGTACCGCCAACGCGAGAAGTATTCTCATAAAGGCGACTACGGTCACGCGTTAGTTGTTGCAGGTGCTTATGGTACTATGGGTGCTGCTGTTTTAAGCACCAAATCGGCACTTAGAGTTGGAGCAGGTAAGGTTACGACATATACTCCAGAATGTGGTTGTACTATCATGCAGACGGCTGTGCCAGAAGCTATGGTCATTACCAACGAAGAAGAGAAACTAATTACAGAAATCAATTATGATTTTGAACCTACAGCAATTGCGGTAGGTATGGGTATTGGAACCCAGAAAGAAACTGTAAGTGCTTTGTCAGCATTATTTAAAAAATGCAAATCCCCAATTTTAATAGATGCAGATGCGATAAATTGCATATCAGAAAACAAAGAACTTTTAAAAATTCTTCCGGAAAATGCGATTCTTACGCCGCACGATGGCGAACTAGTGAAACTCATAGGAAAATGGAAAGATGATTATGATAAAATAGAAAAGGCAAAGAAATTTGCTAAAAAGCACAAGGTTATTGTCGTCTTAAAAGGGGCAAACACGATTACTGTTGCTGAGGATCAACTCTTTATTAATACTTCTGGAAACCCAGGGATGGCTACTGCAGGAAGTGGCGATGTATTAAGTGGTGCCATTGTTGGTTTATTAGCTCAAGGCTATGACCCTATAACAGCAACAATTTTTGGAGTCTATCTTCACGGTAGCGCTGGTAATATTGTGTCTCACGCTATAAGTTATGAAGGTACTATGGCAGGAGATATCTCAGGTGCTCTTGGTGAAGCGTTTATTGAGTTGTTTAGAAAAGAG
>JALZVC010000100.1 GCA_023301205.1 Flavobacteriaceae bacterium | reverse complement strand
ATTGATCAAGTCGCCGGAGTTCGTCCTACCATTAAAGACAGAAGGCCACTTATAGGGAAGCTCAACGATTACCCACAAGTTGCTTTTTTAAATGGGCTAGGTACTAGAGGTCTTTCTATGGCGCCATTGCTTTCGTTGTGGTTATTTCAGCATATAGAATTTAACACACCAGTACCAACAGAAGTCGCTATTAATCGTTTTTTGAAGCCTTAGCCTTAGTGCTGTCATAGCTTAAAAACATATTTATCCATATATTTCTTGAAACTCTTGCAATAAGCGGAAGTAGTACTACTAAGACCGCTACTAAAGTCATAAAAGAGGCAAAGAGGCTAAAATGCGCTGCCCAGTAGGCAAGAATGAATGCGGCAGTTGCCACAGCAATCCCTACGCCGTAGCTTACGTACATCGCACCATAAAAGAACGAAGGCTCTATTTTATATTTAGTATTACAATGAGAACAGCGCTCGTGCATGTCTAGTGTTTCTGAAATGTTATAGGCGTTGCTATTTACATACATTTCCCCTCTATGGCAAACTGGGCAAGTACTAGTAAAAATGCTGTATATTTTTGTTCCTTTCATATTCACTTTCCGCGAAATCGGAAATCTGTTTTGGATGCTTAGTTTACTTAAATTGCCGCCTTTTAAAAACAAATAGAATTGGCGAGTTTCAATTTTTTTTGCACTACAAAATTAAGCATCTTTGCAGAAATTGAATACGGCGATCGTATTCTTTTTAATTAATAGTAGCTATGCTTAATATACATAATTTATCTGTATCATTTCAAGGAGAATATCTGTTTGAAAAAATCACTTTTCAACTGGGTGGAGGTACCCGTGTAGGACTTGTGGGTAAAAACGGAGCGGGTAAATCTACGCTGCTTAAAATTATTTCTGGCGAACAAGAATATGATGAAGGTTCTATTGCGATGGATAAAGAGATCTCTATTGGTTTCTTAAAACAGGATATAGATTTTACAAAAGGCCGTACGGTACTAGAGGAGTCTTACCAGGCTTTTATTGAAATAAAAAAGTACGAGAAGCAGTTAGATGAGATTAACACACAGCTTGCTACTAGAACAGATTATGAAAGTGCTAGCTATAATCAATTAATGATAGACCTTAACGAGGTGCAACAGCAGTATGAAATACACGGTGGTTATAACTATCAAGGAGAAACAGAGCGTATTTTACAGGGTTTAGGGTTTCAGCGAGAAGATTTTAATAAGATTACCGAAACATTCTCGGGGGGATGGCGTATGCGTATCGAGTTAGCCAAGCTATTGCTTCAAAACAATGATATTTTGCTACTAGATGAGCCTACCAACCACTTAGATATTGAATCTATTTTATGGTTAGAAGAGTTTTTAAGAAACTATGCTGGAGCGGTTGTGGTGGTAAGTCACGATAAGATGTTTTTAGATAATGTGACCAATAGAACCATAGAAATCTCATTAGGGAAGATCTACGATTATAAGCAGCCTTATACAAAGTATTTAGTACAGCGTCAAGAATTGAGAGCGCAACAGTTGGCTTCTCAGAAAAATCAGCAAAAACAAATAGAGCATACAGAGAAGTTAATCTCTAAGTTTAAAGCCAAAGCGAGTAAAGCCACTATGGCGCAATCGCTCGTTAAAAAACTAGATAAAATAGATCGTATTGTTGTAGATGAAGATGACAACTCTGTCATGTCTTTACGTTTTCCTATCAGTGTAATTCCTGGTAAAGTAGTGATTGAGGCAAAGAATGTCTCTAAAAGTTATGGCGACAAAAAAGTGCTGCAAGGGGTAGATTTAATGATAGAGCGCGATGCGAAAGTTGCTTTTGTAGGGCAAAATGGACAAGGAAAATCAACACTAGCAAAAATTATTGTAGACGAAATTCCTCATGGAGGGGTACTAGAACTGGGGCATAATGTACAAATAGGATACTTTGCTCAAAATCAAGCGGAATATCTTGATGGAACAAAGACTGTAGAAGATACAATGCTCGATGCAGCAGATGAGCGCACACGACCTTTGGTTAGGAATATTCTAGGATCTTTTCTTTTTAGAGGAGATGAAGTTGATAAATATGTACGTGTGTTAAGCGGAGGGGAACGTAATAGACTCGCATTAGCAAAATTATTACTACAACCTTTTAACGTTTTAGTGATGGATGAGCCTACCAATCACTTAGATATTAAGTCTAAAAACGTATTAAAAGACGCGTGTAAAAACTTTGAAGGGACATTACTATTGGTAAGTCACGATAGAGATTTTTTACAAGGATTAACAGATAAGGTATACGAGTTTAAAGATCATAAAATAAAAGAGTATTTAGGGGATATAGATTATTTCTTAGAGCAACGTAATATTGAAAATCTAAGAGAAGCAGAAAAGCGAACTGTAGTTGCAAAAGAAGTGAAGGCTGATGCAACAGGAGGGAAGCAATCTTATGAAGATCAAAAGAAAGAGAAATCGTTAACTAATCGTTTGAGTAAGATTGAGTCTAAAATCAATAAGCTAGAGCGCGAAGTAAAAGAGATAGATGTTGAACTCGCTATTAATTATGAGGCAACAATTGCTAAGGATGGTTTCTTTGATAGTTACCAGGCAAAGAAAGATGAAGTGGTAAAATTGATGGGCGATTGGGAAAATGTCACGACGCAATTAGAGAAGTTCTCTTCTTAATATAATATCACGGGTTAATTAGCATATTTTTAACGGAGATAGAAATATGGGTGCACTACTTTTGCCGATTAACCTATCTAATCATTGTCGTGCGTAAAATTGTACTTATCATTCTTGGCTTAATTTTAGTTGCTGGTTCCTATTTTGGAGCACAGACTATCATCGAAAACAAGAAAATACCGAAGCCTAAAATTGACAAAATTGTTAAAACTGTATTTGTTGAGACGGCTTTCAATAAAGTAATTCCGATCACCATATCTTCTAATGGTACCGTAATCGCTAAAAACAGATTAGAACTGTATGCGGAAAATCAAGGAATTTTTAATTCAAGTGCACAGAATTTTAAGGTTGGCCAAGAATATAGACGTGGACAGACGCTATTAAGCATTGATGCATCAGAGTTTTATGCTTCTGTACAAGCAGCGCGAAGTGATTTTAAGAATCTAGTAACTTCAATTATGCCAGATTTAAGATTAGATTATCCAGAAGCTTTTCCAGTTTGGGATAGATATTTAAGCGCATTGGACATAGAGAATTCCTTGCCAGAGCTTCCTGCTACCACTTCAGAAAAAGTGAATTATTTTATAACGGGTCGTGGTTTGCAAGGTTCGTATTACAATATAAAAAACCTTGAGAATAGATTAGGTAAATTTAGAATTACTGCACCATATACTGGCGTGCTTACAGAAGTACTCGTTACTAAAGGCGCACTTATACGACAAGGACAAAAACTAGGAGAATTTATAGACACCTCTGTTTTTGAAGTTGAGCTTTCCGTAGCCAAACAATACAGTGACTTGTTAAAGAAAGGTAATTCTGTAGCACTGGAAACTATAGATGGTAAAGAGACTTTTAATGGAAAAGTAATACGTGTTAGTGAAAGTATAGATCAAGCCAGCCAGACTATTAAAGTTTTTGTAGAAGTGAAGGGGGCAACTATTAAAGAAGGGATGTATCTTCAAGCAGCGCTAGATGCGCGCAAAGAAGATAATGCGATACGAATTTCTAGAAAATTGTTGATTAATGAGAAACAACTATTTGTGGTGCGAGATAGTGTATTGGCTTTAATAGAAGTGAACCCAGTTTATTTTTCTACAAAAGATGTGGTGATAAAAGGAGTGCCAGACGGGACTCAGATTGTTTCACAAAACATACCAGGTGCTTATCCTGGGATGTTAGTTAAGATAGGGAATTCTTCATCTAATGGAGAAGATAGTGCAGCCCAACAAACAGATTCAAACTAGAACGATGCGTAAAGTAATTGAATATTTTATTAGGTACAGCGTCGCTGTTAACGTTATTGTTATTGCCTTTGCTGTTTTTGGTATTGCTGGAGCATATAGCCTTAAGTCTTCTTACTTTCCGTTAATAGATTCTAAAAACATAAGTATTAACGTAGCTTATCCTGGAGCTTCACCTCAAGAGATTGAAGAAGGCATTGTTCTTAAAATAGAAGACAATTTAAAAGGCTTAGATGGAGTGCAGCGAGTAACGTCTGCCTCACGTGAGAATAGCGGAAATATAAACGTAGAAATAGAGAAAGGCAAGGACATTGATTTTATGTTACTTGAGGTTAAAAACGCTGTAGATCGCGTTCCTTCTTTTCCAACGGGTATGGAGCCCTTGGTAGTGTCAAAGCAAGAATCCATACGTCCAACTATTAACTTTGCTGTAAGTGGCACAGATATAAATTTAAGCACCTTAAAACAAATAGGCAGAAATATTGAGAATGATCTTAGGGCTATTGAAGGAGTTTCTCAAATAACTGTCAATGGTTACCCAGAAGAGGAGATAGAAATAGCCGTAAATGAAAATAATTTACTGGCATTTGGTCTAAGCTTTACTGAAGTGTCTCAAGCCGTGAGTTCTTCAAATATTTTAGTGACTGGTGGTACCATTAAGACAGATGCAGAAGAGTATTTAATACGCGCTAATAATCGTTCTTATTATGGGGATGAACTGTCTAATCTAATTGTTCGTGCAGATGCAAATGGTAGTGTAGTCCGTTTAAAGGATGTGGCGGTTATTAGAGATCGATTTTCTGAAACACCTAATGCTACCTACTATAATGGAGATTTAGCTGTAAACGTAACTATTACAAGTACCAATACAGAGGACTTAATATCGTCTGCAGAGAAAGTAAAGGAGTATGTAGCGGTCTACAATCAAAAATATGAAAATGTACAATTAAGTGTTGTTAGTGATCAGTCTATTACGTTAGTACAGCGCACAGCACTCCTTACAGAAAATGCGGTCATAGGTATGTTACTTGTGCTTTTGTTTCTTTCTTTATTTTTAAATACAAGACTTGCATTTTGGGTAGCATTTGGGCTACCAGTTGCCTTTTTAGGGATGTTTGCTGTTGCAGGATTTTTTGATGTTACTATAAATGTCCTTTCTTTATTTGGGATGATTATCGTGATAGGGATACTAGTTGATGATGGTATTGTTATTGCAGAAAATATATACCAACACTATGAGAAAGGTAAAACGCCAATAGAAGCTGCTGTAGATGGGACGATGGAGGTGATCCCACCCATTCTATCAGCAATAATGACAACCATTCTTGCCTTTGGTATTTTTCTTTTTTTAGATGGAAGAATAGGAGAATTCTTTGGAGAAGTCTCGGTCATAGTGATTTTAACATTAGCAGTATCTTTAGTAGAGGCACTTATTATTTTACCAGCGCATTTAGCGCATTCAAAAGCATTGCGAGTAGAAAAAGGATTAACACCTAAACGAGGCTTTGCCAAAGTTTTTGCAAAGCTACGTTACATCAATGTTTTTGGAGATAAAATTATGGCATGGCTTAGAGATGAGTTATACAGCCCGATACTACGCTTTACACTCCAAAATAAGGTGTTTGTATTCCTTGTGTTTGTTGCTATTATGATTATCTCTGGAGGAGGTATAGGTGGCGGGATTATCAAGACAGCTTTTTTTCCAAGAATTGCGAGTGACCGAGTGCAGATTTCTTTAGAAATGCCACAAGGTACCAACGCTCAAATCACAGATAGTATCATCTCTGTAATAGAACAGAAGGCTAATGAGGTGAATGCAGAACTTACAAAAAAGTATTTAACGAGCGATGAATATGATGGGAAAGTACTTTTTGAAAATGTGATAAAACAAATAGGGCCAGGTTCTTCATCTGCATCAATAACTATTAATTTGTTGCCAGGAGAAGAGCGACCAAATGATGTGAGTAGTAATGTTGTTACACGAGCAATCCAAGATAAAATGGGGCCTGTAACAGGTGTTGAGAGTCTAGTTTATGGTGGTGGTGGTAACTTTGGCGGTAGTCCAGTGGCCGTTTCTTTATTGGGTAATAATATTGAAGAGTTAAAAGCAGCAAAAAAAGAGCTTAAAGAAGTTTTAGTAAATGATGCTAGGCTTAAAGATGTTACAGATAATGATCCGGCAGGTATTAAGGAAATAAAATTAGAATTAAAAGAAAACGCCTATTTGTTAGGGTTAAACCTGACTAATGTGATGAGTCAAGTGCGTGCAGGATTTTTTGGAACGCAAGCACAACGTTTTCAGAGAGGGCAAGATGAGATTAGGGTTTGGGTACGGTATGATAGAGAAAATAGATCTTCTATAGCCAATCTGGATGATATGCGCATCGTTGCGCCATCAGGTGATCGTATTCCGTTAAGGGAAATAGCAAGCTACAGTATTATGCGTGGTGATATTGCTATAAATCACTTAGACGGGAGAAGGGAAATACAGGTATTGTCAGATATTAAAAACCCAGATGAAATTACCGGTACAGATATTCTAGAAGAATTACGTACCGAAATTATGCCAGAGATATTATCTAAATATCCTACGGTGACGCCTTCTTATGAAGGGCAAAATAGAGAGGCAGATAAATTAACTAATTCGCTAAAGCCAGTAGGATTAACGGTATTATTATTAATTTATATTGTCATTGCCTTTACATTTAGAAGTTACAGTCAACCACTAATGTTGTTGCTTTTAATTCCGTTTAGTTTACCTGCTGTGGCTTGGGGACACTGGCTTCATGATTTCCCAATTAATATTTTATCCATGTTGGGGATCATCGCTTTGATTGGTATTATGGTTAATGATGGTTTAGTACTGATAGGCAAGTTTAATCAAAATTTACGCGAAGGGATGCAGTTTGATAATGCCATATATGAGGCAGGTCGCTCTAGATTTAGAGCTATATTTTTAACTTCAATTACAACCATTGCGGGTCTAGCGCCGTTAATACTTGAAGAAAGTAGGCAGGCAAAATTTTTAATACCAATGGCAGTTTCTATTGCCTATGGGATCGCTTTTGCCACGGTGCTTACTTTAATTTTATTACCAATATTTTTGTCTTTTAGCAACTGGTTTAAAAGAACAGAAAAACGAATGAGTATGGGGATCAATGAGGATAAAGAGGATAATGAGCGAACTATTAAAGAAATAAAAGAATCGTAGGTATAGTTATGGATTACAAATATAACACGCTTAGCGACCATTCTCTAAATGCACTATTGCAGCAACATACTTCGCTGCGATATAGTGCGCAGCTAGAGCTCTTGGAAGAATTAAAGGGCAGAGATTTTTCTTCGGAAATAGTAAGTCCATTAGCGCAAACGTTAGTACAAAAAAGAGAGTTCTTAGTCTCTCTAGGCTTTATGGACGAAATGGGGTTTAAGGTAACAGCAGATGGTATAAAAACTACGATTTGTAGAAAACTTTGGCCTCAAGTCACAGAAATTGCAAGTATTATTGTTGGAGCAATTCTTGTTTTTGTAGGAGTATATGGTGTAATAAATTTGTATAATTATTTTACAGGAGATGTTGATGGAGGTTTAGAAGTTCTTCTTTTTAACGTGTTTTTTACGTTTTTGGGGTTTAAAGGGTTCCAGATGCTTGGAGGACTCTCTAGGTTTATTAATAATTTTGGAATGGAATTTAGCTTTTCCGAAGCAAACGTAGCGCTAGTAAAACGAGTAGATCTTAAAAAAGAAAGGTTTACTGGGAAATCAAATGAGGTAACCCTAGAAGAAAGAGAGGATACATTGGAGTTAAAATTTAAAGATCAAACAGTTTTAGTGGCTAATCCTAAAAGTTTTGTACAAAGAGAGACCTTAAAAATTTTACTAGAAAAATTGGAGAATAACCAAGTTGTAGCACCTTTAAACACTACTGATTATGCAATGTAAATTCTTATTTTTGGTACTGATTGCTTTGTGCTTTTTTACTGGAGAGAGTACGGCCCAAGAACTTAATGTGCTCACAAAACAAGATGCGATTTCAGAGACGTTGGCTAATAATTTTGGGATTAAAATTGCCAACAACAATTTAGAAATAGCCGATAATAACCAAAATATTTTAAACTCAGGTTACCTGCCTACGCTAACAGGAATCGCTGGGACGAGTTTTGATTCGCAAGATCAAGAAGCTACATTTCAAGATGGGAGTGTAAGTGTTATAAATGGCGCCGAAACTACACGATATAATGCTTCGATAAACTTGGGCTATACATTGTTTGATGGTTTAGGGCGTTATTATGATTATAAAGCTTTAAAAGAGCAATACAATCTAAGTGAACTTCAAACAAGAGAAACAATTGAAACTTCGCTGCTGCAACTATTTACGGTGTATTACGAAGTGGCACGCTTAACTGAAAATATTACGGTGCTTGAAGAGACTTTTTCAAATACAAAGCGAAGATTACTCCGTGCTCAATATGCATTTGAGTATGGGCAAAATAATAAATTAGACGTTTTAAATGCTGAAGTAGATATTGTAACGGATAGTGTAAATTTAATGAACGAGCGACAGCTTTTAGCAAATACAAAACGGGATTTGAATGTTGTGGCTAATGTAGATTTAGAGCGCTCTTTTGTTGTAGATACCATTGTAGCTTTTGTGCCGTCATTAGTGCTGGATACGTATATTAAAGATGCCGAAACAAACAACGTACGATTACTTCAAGCAGAAAAAAACAAAAACATTAGCACCTTGAATTACAAGGCAAGCAGATCAGTTTATTTGCCAACAGTAGGATTGACAGGGTCATACGGCTGGAATCAAGGTAATTTTCCATCTACAAATTTTTTATTATCAAATACCTCAACTGGAATTTCGCTTGGTGCAAATCTAACTTGGAATTTATTTGATGGAGGAAGAGGTGTCACGTCGGTGAAGAACTCGAAGATTACTATTGCAAATCAAGAACTATTTCAAGAACAATTTACCAAAGAGGTGAAACGAGATATTGCCAATGCTCACGGTGATTATTTAAATAGATTGCAGATATTTGATTTGCAGGAACAAAATGTAGTAACGGCCCAAAATAACTTTGAGCGAAGTAATGAGCAATATAAAATAGGTCAGATTACTTCGGTAGAATTAAGGCAGGCGCAACTTAATTTATTAAATGCGGAGACCAATAAAAACTTTGCTAAATACCAGGCAAAATTAGCGGAGTTGCAAGTACTTCAATTTGCAGGTCAATTATTAAATGTTGATTTTTAGCAAATCTTCCCGCATTAATATTTCGGCGAAAACCAAAACCTACTACTAGTATCTAACAAAAAATTGAACATATGCTTGAACATTTTTTTCAATGTCCTTATTGTTGGGAGGAAGTTTCTATGTTATTAGACCCTTCTGCTAGTACAAGTTATGTAGAAGATTGTGAGGTTTGTTGTAACCCCATTGAAGTAACGACGCATTTTTTAGAGATGGAGTTTCAGGGATTTACGGCTACTAGTATTGAGCAATAATTGTTGTCGACTTGCCAGTAATTTTGCGACTAATTTTCTTAGGCCGCTTTGTTAATATATCCTTTTAATTTTAGTTCCATTTCTAAAGGTGTTAAATAGTCTAAAGATGAATGTAATCTTTCGGTATTATACCAATTTATATAGTCTTCAATAGCTTTATATAATTGCGTGTAAGAAGTAAATTTTAATCTGTATAGCCTTTCGTGTTTAATATTCTTAAAAAAGCTTTCAGCCACGGCGTTATCCCAACAGTTCCCTTTTCTACTCATAGATTATATTATTTTGCTATTGTAAGAAAAAAGAATTGTCACTTTATTAGAAGCATATTGGACACCCTCCCAGGGATTAATATTTTTAATTCCTTATTTCCAACTGATCAATGTATTCTTTTACGGGTGAAGAAGTTAAACCAAGATCCCATCTAGCAGTGCCTTCTTGA